>JAQWPM010000015.1 GCA_029245345.1 Longimicrobiales bacterium | reverse complement strand
GTGATGCCTGGCGACAACGTTCAGATGGAAGTGGAGTTGATCACGCCGATCGCGATGGACCCACAGCTTCGGTTCGCGATTCGCGAAGGCGGGCGCACCGTGGGTTCAGGTGTCGTCACTGAGATCATCGAGTAATAAGGGGTACGAAACGACGGGATCTTCCGTATTCGCGAGACCGTTCGGCCTGATGGCCGGCAGTTAGGCGACCGGGTAGGGGCCTCTCTCTGAGAGGAGCCGACCGAGTCTCCTCTCGGAATCTCGCGATACGAAAGACCCCGCCGCTTCTCTCGGAAGCACGAGAGGTTCCGGCTCCAGCGCATCAGCGCTGAAGCGGGGGCACGAAACAGAGAAGGAAATCAGGACCGGAAGGGCCCCGTGCCCAGCGAGAATGGTTGATCCCCAGGGATCGAACGAACTCGCCGGCTGCGGAGCACCAGCGTGAAGGAACACAGATGGTCGGGAGGACCGTGGGCCCGTCTCTCACTCTGACGACGCTCTGCCGCGTGTAGCTGCAGAGAGAGGTAAGCGGAGTAAGAAGTTAGAAGACGGAATCCTGCGACCGAACGGCTCGGGAAGAGTGAGAGACGGACCCACGGGCCGACCTCCCACCAAAACTAGAGGCCAAAATGGCTGAAAGAATCAGAATTCGACTGAAAGCGTTCGATCACTGGGTACTCGACCAGACGGCGGCCGATATTGTTCGGGCGGCGCAAAAGACGGGTGGAGTGGTGCGTGGTCCTATCCCCCTCCCGACTCGTCGTGAGCGCTGGACCGTTCTTCGTTCGCCTCACGTCGACAAGAAGAGTCGTGAACAGTTCGAACTTCGGACACACAAGCGACTCATCGACATTGTCGAAAGCCGTCCACAAACGATCGATGCATTGACCAAGCTGGATCTACCAGCCGGTGTTGATGTTGAGATCAAGGTCGATTAGCGGGGGACCCCGGAGAATGGCCGGATTGATTGGAAAAAAAGTCGGTATGACGCGGATCTTCAATGACGATGGGGTACAAGTACCCGTCACCGTCATTGAAGCCGGGCCGTGCCCAGTTGTCATGGTGAGATCCGATGACGCGGATGGCTACACGGCTGTCCAGGTTGGCTTCGGCGCGCAGAAGGCGAAGCGTGCCAACAAGGCTGAAGTCGGACACGCTGTTAAGGCGGGCCTCGAGGCCGCGCCTCAGCTCATGCGTGAATTCACCCCTGACAACGGTGAAGTTTATGAGGTGGGCCAAGAGCTCACCGTTGCGTTGTTCGAGGCTGGTGATCGCATCAAGATCACGGGCCGCTCCAAGGGTAAGGGCTTCCAGGGTGTAGTGAAGCGTTACGGTTTTGCCGGACGCCCAGCTTCCCATGGTCACTCGATGTCCCGTACGCCTGGCTCCATGGGCCCGGGTACGGACCCCTCCCGCGTCATTAAGGGCAAGAAGTTGCCGGGACGTATGGGTGGAGCTCGGACGACGATCCGGAACCTGCAGGTCGTGCGCGTCGATGGCGAGCGCAACCTGCTATTCGTAAAGGGCGGTGTTCCGGGCGCCCGTAATAGCTACCTGCTGATTTCGAAGTGACGGCCATGTATAAGGCGCGCTACTACAAAGAGGACGGCAAGAAGGGTAAGGCTCGGGGACTCCCCGATTCGCTCTTCGACGGCGTCGTAAACGAGGGCGTGATGCACCAGGTTGTGCGCGCGCACCTCTTGAACCAGAGACAGGGCACCGGTTCTGCCAAGTCACGTTCCGACGTGCGGGGCACCGGCGCCAAGCCGTTCCGTCAGAAGGGCACGGGTCGTGCCCGTCAGGGAACGGTTCGAGCTGCGCAGATGGAGGGGGGTGGCCGAGCTTTTCCGCCCATTCCACACTCCTGGCGCCAACGGGTCCCCAAGAAGGTGAAGGCGCTCGCGCGTCGCTCCGCCCTGAACGACCGGGCTGAGCACGATCGGGTGGTCATGGTGGACCTTCCGTCGATGGACGCGCCCAAGACCCAGGATCTCCTGGCGTTCTTGGCGTTGACCCAGATCGAGGGAAAGGTGTTGCTCCTCACGGATGGCCAGAACGACAACGTATACAAGTCCGCTCGGAACCTTCCGCATGTGCAAGTGATGCCGTTCGGTGGAGAGTCGGTTTACGATGTTCTGTGGGCCAACATCATCGTGATCGAGCGCGGTGCGATCGAGGACGGAAAGAAGAAGGCCGCTCCGAAGGTGAAAGCGCCTGCCACGGCAGAAAACGAGGAGGAGGGCGATGCGTGATGCATACGACGTCATCATCGAGCCGGTGATCACTGAGAAGACCACCGAGCAGATGGAAATCAACAGCGTCTACACGTTTGTCGTGAGCAAAGATGCGAACAAGATCGAGATCGGGCAGGCTGTCGAGAAGCTTTGGGACGTCAGCGTGAAAGACGTTCGGACCATGCGTTACGCCGGGAAGCAGCGGCGCTCGAGCATGGCCCGCATGGCTAAAAATGCGAGCAGCGGTCGCCGCCCGTCCTACAAGAAGGCTGTGGTGCAGCTCGCCGAAGGCGAGCACATCGAGCTCTACGAGGCCGGCTGATGGGAATCAAAAAATTCAAACCGATGACTCCGGGTCAACGGACGCGCTCGGTTCTCGACAACGAGATCCTGACGCGTAAGGGGCCGGAGAAGTCGTTGACGGAGTCGCTGTTTTCGAGTGCTGGTCGCAATCACCACGGTCGCATTACCGTGCGCCGTCGTGGTGGTGGTCATAAGCGGAAGTACAGGATCATCGACTTCAAGCGTCGGAAGCATGGTGTGCCAGCGATTGTGAAAGAGATTGAGTACGATCCGAATCGCACGGCGAACATCGCTCTGATTTGTTATGAGGATGGTGAGAAGACCTACATCATCCATCCGAAGGGGCTGAACGTCGGGGATACCGTAATGTCGGGGCCCGACGCGGATGTCCGTATCGGATCAACCATGCCTCTCGGCTTGATTCCGCTCGGTACTTCGGTGCACTGCATCGAATTGAAGCCGGGCAAGGGTGCTCAGATGGCCCGTTCGGCTGGTGCATCGGTGAAGGTGGTCGCGAAGGAAGGCGACTACGTGACGCTGCGCCTGCCGTCCACCGAAGTTCGCCGTGTTCGGAAAGAGTGCATGGCCACGATTGGCGAGGTCGGTAACTCCGACCATGAGCTGACCGTGATCGGAAAGGCCGGTGCCAACCGTTGGCGTGGTAAGCGTCCGAAGGTCCGCGGTGTAGCAATGAACCCCGTCGACCACCCGCTCGGTGGTGGTGAGGGTCGTTCTTCCGGTGGACGTCCCCCGGTTTCCCCTTGGGGCAAGCCAGAGGGCAAGAAGACGCGAAACAAAAAGAAAGAATCGACGAAATACATCGTGCGCGGCCGCAAGCGCGGCAAAGCCACGCAGTCGTAGGCCGGGAGTCAGACGATGCCGCGTAGTGTAAAGAAAGGTCCGTTTATCAGTGAGAAGCTTCTTCTCAAAATTGACGACATGAACAGTCGTAATGAGAAGAAGGTGATCAAGACATGGTCTCGTGCTTCTACGATCTCTCCGGATTTCGTAGGACACACGTTGGCTGTGCACAACGGCAACAAGTTCATTCCCGTGTACGTCACGGAGAACATGGTCGGTCACAAGCTTGGTGAGTTCGCTCCGACCCGGTTGTTTCGGGGTCACAGCGGTAAGCTCGCCGACAAGCGCGTTGGCCGGTAAACAGATATGAAAGCC
The DNA here is from genome assembly GCA_029245345.1 of Longimicrobiales bacterium. Taxonomy (NCBI): domain Bacteria; kingdom Pseudomonadati; phylum Gemmatimonadota; class Longimicrobiia; order Longimicrobiales; species Longimicrobiales bacterium. Next base: position 243,324 of record JAQWPM010000015.1, on the reverse strand, counting down.
AAAGCGATCGCACGGTACGTCCGAATGAGCCCCCGCAAGGCGCGGCTCGTGGTGGACCAGATCCGTGGAAAGTCGGTGAACGAGGCGTACGCCATTCTTCAATACTCGAAGAAAGGTGCAGCTGAGTCGGTCAGTAAGACGCTCCGCTCTGCCGTGGCCAACGCCCAGGACAAGTCGCAAGACGAGGGTACGCTCGTGGATGTAGACGAGCTGATGGTGGCCGCCGCCTTTGTAGATGAAGGTCCGACGCTCAAGCGCTGGCGCGCGCGCGCCCAGGGCAGAGCTGCCCCGATCCGTAAGCGGACGAGCCACATCACTGTGGTCGTCGACACGAAGGACAACTGAGGACATGGGACAAAAGACTCATCCGGTTGGATTCCGGCTCGGGATCGTCAAAGACTGGAAGTCGCGCTGGTACGCCGAGCGTGATTTCCCTCGCCTCCTCAAAGAGGACGAGACGATCCGTATGTATCTCCGCCGCCGTCTTGGGCACGCCGCTCTTGCGCAGGTGGAGATCGAGCGTAAGCCGAGCAAGATCGTCGTTACGCTGCATACCGCACGGCCGGGTGTCGTGATTGGTAAGCGTGGCGCTGAGGTCGACAAGCTTCGCGACGAGCTCGCGATGGTGACAGACTCAGAGATCTCCGTGAACGTCGAGGAGATCAAGCGTCCGGAAGCCGATGCTTATCTCGTTGCCGAGAACATTGCACATCAGCTCAGTCAGCGGATTTCGTTCCGTCGCGCCATGAAGCGTGCGGTGCAGAACGCGATGCGTGCCGGCGCGGAAGGCATCAAGATCCAGTGCGCGGGTCGCCTGGGTGGTGCTGAGATTGCTCGGACCGAGGGTTACAATGAAGGCCGCGTGCCGTTGCACACGCTGCGTGCGGATATCGATTACGCGTCGTTGCCTGCGTTCACTACGTACGGCGTCGTTGGCGTAAAGTGCTGGATTTTCAAGGGTGAAGTCGTGGAAGAGCGGCGTGGCCGCACTTACTCGACAGGCTCCTGAGCTAGGACGAAATAGACAATGCTTGCACCGAAAAGAGTAAGACGCCGTAAGACCCATAAGGGTCGGATGCGTGGTTCAGCGCATCGCGGAAGTAAGGTGTCCTTCGGCGAATATGGCCTCATGGCCATGGAGCCGACTTGGATCACCAACCGGCAGATCGAGTCTGCGCGTGTTGCGATGACGCGACACATCAAGCGTGGCGGTAAGGTCTGGATCCGGATCTTCCCCGATAAGCCGATCACGTCGAAGCCTGCTGAGACGCGCATGGGGAAGGGTAAGGGTAACCCGGACGGTTGGGTGGCCGTTGTGAGGCCCGGACGAATCATGTTCGAGCTCGAAGGCATTTCGGAAGACGTAGCGCAGCGCGCCATGGAGCTCGCTGCTGCCAAGCTGCCCATCAAGTGCAAGTTCGTAGTACGCGAACGGCAGCTTTAGGAGATACAAATGAAGGCCGATGACATCCGCGATTGGGACAACACAGAGATCAACGCCCGGCTCAAAGAACTCAAGGAAGAGCGGTTCAAAATGCGCTTCACGAGTTCGATGATGGAGCTCGAGAACCCGAGCTTGCCAGGTCAGATCAAGCGCGACATCGCGCGTCTCAAGACCGTCCAGCGTGAGCGACAGCTCGCGGAGAACGCGTGAGCCAGAAAGATATGAGCGAGAACGAAATGGAGCAGGTAGAGAACGCAGCTGCGGAAGTTACGCCGGAGGCTGAGGTCCAGGAGTCAGCTGTTGCTACGGCGACGGTAGACGAGAACGGCCGTGCCTCCCGCAAGTCCCGCACAGGCGTGATTTCTAGTGACAAGTGTGACAAGACCGTCACCGTCGTCATTGAGCGACGTTTCCCACACAAGCTTTACGGAAAGGGTGTGAAACGGAGCAAGAAGTACCACGCACACGACGAGAACAACGAATACCAGGTCGGGGATACGGTGCGGATCATGGAGACGCGCCCGCTGTCGAAGACCAAGCGGTGGCGTGTGATCGAGTTGATCGAGCGCCCGGCATAATCGAGGACTGATAGATGATTCAGCAGGAATCCATCCTACGGATCGCCGACAACACCGGCGCCAAATCGGCACTCTGTATCAGAGTGCTCGGTGGCTCGGGTCGTCGGTACGCCGGAGTGGGCGACGTGATCGTCGCCACGGTGAAGGACGCGATCCCGAATGCGGGTATCAAGAAGGGTGAGGTGGTTCAGGCGGTTGTAGTTCGAACGGCTAAGGAGACCCGTCGTCGTGACGGGACTTACATCCGCTTCGAAGACAATGCGGCTGTGATCATCAACCCGCAGGGCGAGCCCCGCGGAACCCGGATCTTTGGCCCGGTGGGTCGAGAGCTTCGCGAGAAGAAGTATATGAAGATCGTTTCCCTTGCTCCCGAGGTGCTCTAATGGCCGCGGACAAACATCAGATCATGAAAGGTGACCGAGTTCGCGTCATTCGCGGGAACGACCGCGATGTCGAAGGCACGGTCCTCGAGGTTCTGAAAGATGCAGGCCGGGTCCGTGTCGAGGGCGTGAATATGCGCAAGCGTCACACCCGTCCGAGTGAGGCCAACCCTGACGGGGGGATCCTCACGTTTGAAGCCGCAGTACACATGTCGAACGTCATGCTCGTCGACCCAGCGACCGAGACCGCAAGCCGAGTTCGGATGCGTGTTGAGGAAGATGGGACGAAAGAGCGCATCGCGATCAAAACGGGTAACCCCGTTCCGCGGCCTCGGTAGGTAGAGAAATGGAATTGAGACTTAAGAATCACTACGAGAACTACGTTCGTCCGAGCCTGCAGAAAGAGTTCGGCTTCGTGAACGCGCACCAGATCCCGAAGGTGGAGAAGGTGGTTCTGAACGTAGGTGTCGGTGAAGCGTCCAAAGATCAGAAGATGCTCGAAAGCGTCATTACCGAGCTAGGCATCATTACCGGCCAGAAGCCGCTTGTGAATCGGGCCCGGAAGTCCATCTCGAACTTCTCACTCCGTGAAGGCATGCCTGTGGGCGCGTCGGTCACGTTGCGTGGAGAGAAGATGTGGGCCTTCATGGACCGACTCATCAGTACCGCGATCCCACGTGTACGTGACTTCAGGGGCTTGAAGACCAAGTCCTTCGACGGTCGCGGCAACTACACGATGGGTGTGCGTGAGCAGATCATCTTCCCCGAGATCAACTACGACGACGTTCGTTCGATCCACGGGATGGATATCACGGTGGTAACCACCACCAATAAAGATGACGAGGGTTTCGCCTTGCTACGTGAGCTTGGCTTCCCCTTCCGTGGGGCCGTGCCGGTGCAGATCGGCGCCTCCGCTTAAGAGAGAGAGAGTTTTCGAATGGCCAGAAAGGCACTCGTCGAGAAAGCAAACGGCCCGCAGAAGTTCAGCGTGCGCCATCGCAACCGTTGTCAACGCTGTGGGAGGCCTCGTGCCTTTCTGCGGAAGTTTGGCCTTTGCCGGATTTGTTTCCGGGAGAAGTCACTCCGTGGTGAAATCCCCGGTGTCCGCAAGTCGAGCTGGTAGAGGAATACGACCGCTATGATGACCGACCCAATCGCGGACATGCTTACCCGCATTCGGAACGCCGGACAGGCGTCCCACAAGTGGGTAGATATGCCCGTATCAAAAAATAAGATCGAGATTGCACGGTTGCTCGAAGAGAGTCACTTCGTGCATGGCCACAAGGTGCTGCAAGACGGCCGCTTCGGGGTGCTTCGGGTTTACCTGAAGTATTTTGAGGACAAGCCCGTCATTCGGCACCTGGAGCGGGTTTCCCGTCCTGGCCGACGTCGTTACGTCGGAAAAGATGAGATTCCCCGGGTACGTAATGGTCTCGGAATGGCAATCCTTTCGACTTCGGCCGGGATGCTCTCCGACCGCGCGGCGCGTAGCGCCGGCGTGGGCGGCGAGGTCATGGCGCGAGTCTGGTAGGGAAGAGAAACGATGTCGCGTATTGGAAAGATGCCCATCGAGATCCTGAAAGGGGTCGACGCCAAGTGGGCAGATGGCACGCTGAACATTAAGGGGCCGAAGGGGACACTCTCCCTGGACGTGCACCCGGACATGGCGGTGAAGATCGAAGAGGCCGAGATCCGCGTTGAGCGGCCCTCGGAGCAGAAGAACCACCGTGCATTGCACGGACTGACACGCTCGCTGATCCAGAACATGGTCACGGGTGTCACGGACGGGTTCAGCAAAACCCTCGAGATTATCGGTGTCGGGTACAAAGCCGAAACGAAGGGGAAGAGTGTCACGCTCAACCTCGGCTTCAGCCACCAGATTAACTACGTACCCGTAGACGGCGTGTCGGTCGAGTGCCCGAACCAGACCACTATGGTCGTGTCGGGAATCGACAAACAGAAAGTGGGCCAGACAGCAGCAGAGCTGCGGTCGTTCCGGCCGCCCGAGCCATACAAAGGCAAAGGTGTTCGGTACCAAGGTGAACATGTCCGGCGTAAGGCCGGTAAGACCGCCGGAGCGTAAAACACATGATAATCAAGCAGAACAAGCTCAATAAGAGCAGGCAGCTTCAGCGTAAGCGGCGCCACTTCCGAGTGCGGAACAAAGTCAACGGCACGGCTGAGAGGCCCCGCTTGGTTGTCTTCCGCTCCTTGAAGCACATCGAGGGTCAGCTCGTCAACGATGACGAAGGGCAGACAATCGTGGGGCTCTCGACGCTGACAGCAGACATGAAGGACTTCGTTGCTGAAGGAAGTCACAAGCGGGTGGAGCAGGCTTTCGAGGCCGGTAAGCTCCTTGCCGCCGCAGCGATATCCAAAGGAATCGAAGCCGTGGTGTTCGACCGCGGTGGATACAAATACCACGGCAGGGTGCAAGCCTTCGCAGATGGCGCTCGCAAGGGAGGCTTGAAGTTCTGATGGCCACTACGAATCCGAAGCAGAACAAGAAGCGCGACAAGAAGCCGCGCGGTCGCCGCGAGAGCGAGCTCACGGAAAATGTGATCTACATCAATCGTGTCGCGAAGGTCGTGAAGGGTGGACGTCGGTTCTCCTTCTCCGCGCTCGTATCTGTCGGTGACGGCAAGGGCAATGTCGGTATCGCGCTTGCGAAAGCCAACGAAGTTGCCGAAGCCATCCGTAAGGCGTTCGAGCAGGCTAAGAAGAGCATGGTCAAGGTTCCGATCCAGAACGGCACGCTGCCCCACGATATCGTGGGACGCTGGGGTGCCGGTCGGGTTCTTATGCGCCCTGCTGCTCCCGGTACTGGTGTCATCGCCGGAGGTCCGGTGCGTGCGGTGCTCGAGGCGGCTGGTGTCACGGATGTTCTTACGAAGAGTCTAGGAACGAACAACCCGATCAATGTTGTGCGCGCCACCATGGAGGGCCTGACGGAACTCGTCACGCCTGAGCGGGCGGCGGAAGAGCGCGGCATCACGGTTGAAGAATTGGGAGTCCGACGTGGCTAAGAAAGCAGCACCAAAGATGCTCAAGATTACCCAGACCCGTAGCGGCATCGGGCGGCAGACGAAGCACCGCAACACGCTTCGCGCACTGGGAATCAAGCGGCACCAGAAGAGCGTGATTCAAGCAGACTCGCCGGCGATCCGTGGGATGATCAATCAGATCTCCTTCATGGTCGACGTCGAAGAGGTCGAGGCATAGAGATGGCAGAGCTCCATGATTTGAGGCCGAACACCGGCTCAACCAAGAACAAGAAGCGTGTCGGTCGTGGACCAGGTTCCGGCCTGGGCAAGACGGCCGGCCGAGGCCAGGACGGTCAGAAGTCCCGGTCCGGTGGTCGTGTTCGGCGTGACTTCGAGGGTGGCCAGATGCCGCTCACGCGTCGCATTCCGAAGCGCGGCTTCACGAACATCAACCGTGTCGAGTATCAGGTCGTCAACGTGCGTGACCTGGATCGTTGTGAGGGTGAGGTCAGTCCCGAGGCCCTGAAGGCCGCTGGGTTGATTGCCACCCTGCGCAAGCCGGTCAAGATTCTCGGCCAGGGTGAGATGGAGAAGAAGCTGTCGGTGTCTGCGCACAGGTTCAGCAAGAGCGCCGCAGCCAAGATCGAGGCCGCGGGCGGCTCAGTAGAAGTGATTGGAACGGCTACAGAGGACGCTTCTTAAGATGTCGGCTGCCAACCCGCTTCAGAATCTATTCCGGGTTCCGGAGCTGAAGGACAAAATCCTTTTCACGCTGTTCATTCTCCTCATCTACCGTCTGGGATCGCACATCACGGTTCCGGGCCTGGATGTGGGCGCGCTGCGGGAGCAGTTCGGACAGCTGCAGGACACCTTCTTCGGCATCTACGACATGTTCGTGGGTGGCGGACTTTCACGTGCTACGATTCTCGCGCTCGGCATCATGCCGTATATCTCCGCGAGCATCATGTTCCAGCTGTTGGCCGCTGTTTTCCCGACCATCGAGAAGCTCCAGAAGGAAGGGGAAGAGGGACGCAAGAAACTGACGCAGTGGACGCGGTACACCACCATCGCACTTTCCGCGATGCAGGCGTACGGTTACGCGGCGTTCCTGCAGGCGATTCCTGGGGCCGTAGACAGTCCCGGAATGGTGTTTGTTTTCACCACCGTCATAACGCTGACGGTCGGTGCCATCTTCGTGATGTGGCTCGGTGAGCAGATCACGGAACACGGCATCGGAAACGGCATGTCGCTTCTGATCTTCTTCTCGATCATCGTCGGCTTCCCGGCGGCCGTGGTAAAGACGTACGAGTCCTTCCGCCTCGGTGAGATTGGCGCGTTTTCGGTAGGCGTTCTGATCGCAGTCGTCGTCGGTGTGACCGCTGCCGTGGTTGCGATGACGATGGCGGCTCGGAAGATCCCTGTTCAGATCCCACGCAAAGTTGTTGGGCGGGGCCGGATTCGGGAAGGTCAGAAGAGTTTCATTCCGCTGCGGGTGAACTCGGCCGGTGTTATGCCGATTATTTTCGCCCAGTCCTTCATCGTGATCCCGGGCACCATGGGTGCGTTCTTCCCCCAGGTCGAGGTCTTGCGGACCATGACCGAGACGTTCGCCCCGAGCACGTGGCCGTACTACATCACGTATGGACTGCTGATCGTCTTCTTCACGTACTTCTACACGGCGATCATTTTCAATCCGGTCGACCTTGCGGAGAACTTGAAGAAGCAAGGTGGGTTCGTGCCTGGCGTGAAGCCCGGTGCGCGTACCGCCGAGTACATTGATCGGGTCCTGACCCGTGTGACCCTACCGGGCTCGATTTACTTAGCTCTGGTAGCGTTGGTGCCGTTCTGGATTACGGACATCTTCAACATCAACAACTTCTTCTTCGGTGGCACGAGCCTCCTGATTGTGGTCGGTGTTGGTCTGGATACAGTCCAGCAGGCTCAGCAGCTGCTGCTGTTGCGTCACTATGACGGCTTCATGAAGAAAGGTCGTGTGAAGATGCGGGGCCGCCAGCGGTTCATGTGATGTCGATGGTTGTTATTCTGCTCGGCCCTCCAGGGGTTGGCAAAGGCACGCAGGCAGTTCGCCTTGCCGATTCCATTGGGGGAGAACACGTCTCGACCGGTGACCTTCTCAGAGCGGCACGACGGGAAGGTACCGAGCTCGGTCAAAAGGCTCAGGAGTTCATGGACGCCGGGGAGCTGGTGCCCGACGCGCTCATCTTGGACCTGGTGCGTGAGCACTTGAAGGGTGTCGCGCCGGAGGCGTCGATTCTCTTTGATGGCTTCCCACGGACTTCGGCTCAGGCCGACGGCTTGGGCAATGTTCTGAAGGATGTCGGTAGAGCGGTGGATCGTGTCGTTCTCTTTACGGCGGCAGATGAAGTTTTGGTGAAGCGGTTGAGCGGACGTCGTAGCTGCATGGAATGCGGCGCTGTGTTCAACACGTTTCTTAATGACTCGGAGGTCGATGGAGTCTGTGATCGCTGTGACGGCGTGCTCATCCAGCGGATCGACGACGAAGCTGAAACGGTGACCCGTCGGTTGGAAGTCTATCAGGCAGAAACGGCTCCCCTCACAGCACATTACGAGGCGCATGACGCCGAGATGCGGCGAGTCGAGGCAGATCAGCCGGTTGAAGACGTTTACGAGCAGTTCCGTTCCGCCCTGGGTCTAGATTGATATGATCCATCTGCGGACCGTTGAGGAGATTGACGCAATTGGCCGTGCGGGCGCGATTATCGCGGCTCTCATTGCCGAGCTCCCGAGCCGAACGGTGGCCGGGGCGTCGACGCACGACATTAACCGCTTCTGTGACGACTTCATCGTCTCACATGAAGGGGCGACGCCGGCTTTCAAGGGTTTGTATGGGTTTCCCGGGGCCGTATGCACCTCGGTCAATGAAGAGGTCGTCCACGGGATTCCCAACACAGAAAGTGTTTTGAAGGACGGAGACATCGTTTCAGTGGACGTCGGTGTGAAGCTCGAGGGATGGTGCGCCGACTCTGCTTGGACGTTTGGCGTGGGCGAAGTCGATGAGACGACGCAGGACCTGATGGCCGTCACTGAGCGCTCATTGTGGGCGGCGATCGAGGCAGCCACACCGGGGAATCACGTCGGTGATTTAGGTGCAGCCGTCGTGAAGACCGTCGAGGGCACGCCTTATGGAATCATCCGGGACCTCGTGGGGCACGGCATTGGCCGGGACGTCCACGAGGAGCCGCAGGTGCCCAACGTGGGGCGCGCAGGACATGGTCCGTTGCTTCGCGAGGGTATGGTGATCGCGATCGAGCCCATGCTCAGTGCATCGTCGCCAGACATTCGCACGCTGGATGATGGTTGGACCGTGGTGACTGCCGACCGGAAGGTGTCGGCTCACTTTGAACATACTGTGGGGATTACGGCTGAAGGGCCTCGTGTCCTGACTGCCGAAGGAAGCCCAGTCCATTCGACTCCCAGTGTGTCGAATAGCGCTTGAAGCTGGTTTAGGTCCTGGTTATACTGTAAAGCTCTGCTACAAACGAATGTGGGAGTGGTAAATTGAAGGTTCGAAGCAGCGTAAAACCGATCTGCGAGCACTGCAAAGTGGTCCGCCGTAAAGGTGTGATCCGAATTATTTGCTCGCGGGATCCAAAGCATAAACAGCGCCAGGGATAAGACAGAACTATGGCACGTATCGCTGGTGTAGATCTTCCGCGCGGAAAGCGGATCGAAATCGCCCTAACGTATATCTATGGGATCGGTTCGACGCGCGCGAAGCAGATCATTGACGCTTGTGGCATCGACGCGAGTCGGCGCACGCAGGACCTCGATGACGACGATGTGAACAAGCTTCGTCGTCAGATCGAAGGCAACTTCAAGGTCGAAGGTGCTCTGAGAACCGAAGTCTCCATGAACATCAAACGCCTCATGGACATCGGTTGCTACAGGGGCCTGAGGCACCGGCGTGGTCTGCCGGTACGCGGGCAACGGACACACACGAACGCCCGTACTCACAAGGGGTCCAAGCGATCCGTCGCAGGTAAGAAGAAGGCGCCCAGGAAGTAGGGGCGGCCCCAGAGGCTCATAGAGCCGGCGTATCACCCGACTGCGGCGTCCTCCGAGGCATAATGTCTCGACTCGCCGCATCCGCATTGTAGGAAGTATAGAGAGTGGCGAATCCAAAGACTAAGAAGACGAAGAGGGTTGTTGAGGCTGAAGGCATCGCGCACATCAAGGCGACCTTCAACAACACGATCATCACTATTGCGGACACCGCCGGGAACACGGTCGTCTGGGCCTCAGCCGGTAAGGCTGGTTTCAAGGGCTCCAAGAAGTCGACTCCGTTCGCCGCGACCGTCGCTGCCGAGCAGGTTGGGCGCGAGGCCGTGGGCATGGGCGTAAAGCGCGTGAATGTCCTGGTGCAGGGCCCTGGCTCCGGTCGTGAATCCGCAATCCAGGCACTCGCTGCTGCAGGACTCCACATCAAGTCGATCCAGGACGTGACGCCGCTGCCGCACAATGGGTGCAGGCCGCCGAAGAAGCGTCGGGTCTAAGAGGAACTATAGAAATATATGGCTCGTTATACCGGACCCGTCTGTAAGCTCTGTCGCCGTGAAGGCCAGAAGCTTTTTCTGAAGGGACAGAAGTGCTACACGGAGAAGTGTCCCGTGGAGCGTCGCGCATACCCGCCTGGCCAGCATGGCCCAGCGCAGGCTCGCCGTCGTAAACAATCCGACTACGCCGTTCAGCTTCGCGAGAAGCAGAAGGTGAAGCGGATCTACGGCCTCGGCGAGAAACAGTTCCGCAGCCTTTTCGAGCGTGCAGCGCACATCCCGGGCATCACTGGTGAGAACCTCATCGTGTCGCTCGAGACTCGCCTCGACAACATCGTGTTCCGAATGGGTCTGGCCCCGAGTCGTAGTTCGGCTCGCCAACTCATTCGGCACCGGCACGTCGAAGTGAATGGACGCACGGTTGATGTGCCGAGCTTTGTTGTGAAGCCTGGGCACGAGATCGCTGTCCGGGCCAAGTCGAAGGACAACATGTCTGTTCAGGCATCGCTCGAGGCGCGTACGCGTCCGTCGCTGCCCGACTGGCTTGCCCTCGACGAGAAGGCACGGATGGGCCGTTTGGTCCGTCAGCCGACCCGCGCGGATATTCCGCTCGCGGCCCAGGAACAGCTCATTGTCGAGCTCTATTCGAAGTAATTCCATCGTCGGGCTCCGTTCAGCGGATCCCGGTGTCAGCAAGAATTCGTAGGAGGAAACGTGGACATAGATCTGACTGGACTGGTACTGCCTGAGCGCGTCGAGGCGGTAGATGGCCAAGAAGACGACGGACGGAACGCCCAGTTTGTGATCGAACCGCTCGAACGCGGCTTTGGTCACACGCTCGGCAACTCCGTGCGTCGTGTACTGCTGTCTTCGCTTCGGGGCGCTGCGGTTTGGGGTTTCCGGATCGACGGTGTGGTGCATGAGCACCAGACCATCCCTGGTGTTGTCGAAGACGTGCACCAGATCATTCAGAACCTGAAGTCGCTCGTGGTAACGCTCGACGACGACGTCGACGAGGCCGTGCTCGAGATCCACATCACCAAGGCTGGCGTCGTGACAGCTGGCAACGTCCAAGAGCAGTCGGGCGCAGCCATCATGGATCCGGACCACCACCTGTTCACGCTCCAGGAGAACCGCAAGGTGAACGTGGAGCTGCATGTGAATAAGGGACGTGGGTTCGTCCTGGCCGGCCAGCATCCCATTCCTAAGGGCGCTCCGGTCGACCTGGTGCGGATCGACTCGATCTACAACCCGGTTCGCCGCGCGAACTTCTCCGTGCAGGAGACGCGCGTCGGGCAGCGGACTGACTTCGACCGCCTCACGCTGCACATCGAGACGGACGGTTCGGTCCTCCCGGAGGACGCAGTTGCTTACGCGGCTGAGCTCGTCCGGAAACACCTTGAATACATGATGTACTTTGGCGAGGGTGGCATTCCCGAGGTTACGCCTCCGGGTGCCGTGGCTGTTCCCGAGCGCCTTCAGGAGCTCTTCGAGCGTCCCATTGAGGATCTCGCGGAGGTGTCCGTGCGTTCGCGGAACTCGCTGCAAAAAGAGAACATCCGCACCCTGCGTGATCTCGTTCAGCGCTCCGGAGACGATATGCTTCAAATTGAGAACTTCGGTAAGAAGTCGCTTAAAGAAATCTCAGACTTTCTCGAGGAGCATACCCTGCGTTTCGGCATGCAGTTCGAGGAAGGTGAGGACGGTCGCCTCTTCTTCGTTGAAGAGGAAACCGAAGCGGGAGTGGAGGATTAACCGTGAGGCATCGTAAGAAGGGCCGGAAGCTCTCACGCACCGCGAGTCATAAGAAGGCGACCATGAGGAACATGGCTACGGCCTTGTTCATGCATGAGCGTATTGAGACGACTACAGCCAAGGCGAAGGAACTTCGTCCGTATGCTGAGCGTCTCATTACTCTGGCACGTCGTGGTGACCTCCACGCTCGCCGACTTGCAGCTGCGAAGGTCCAGGACCGCTCGGTCCTCGGGAAGTTGTTCGAAGACATCGCTCCGCGGTTCGCCGAGCGTCCCGGTGGCTACACCCGGATTCTGAAATTGGGCAACAGAAAAGGTGATGCGGCGGAGATGTCGCTGATCGAGCTCGTCAATTAGTTTGGTTCGCTTCTGGGTGACAAACCTCAACGAGATAGGACAATTGACATGACGGACAACGCTTCCCGACGCGGTGCTGCCGACCTGGGCATGCCTCTGATGGTCGTGGCTTTCTTGGTCATGGGTGGTTTCATGTACTGGTTGTACGGTGAAGCTATGGCTGAGAATGCGATCCAGGCGATCGTTGAAGAAGAAGCTGCAGTCGTTTCGGCTGACATCGAGGGTGCGACCACCGTTGATCCGGTCGATATTCAGCTCGACCCGACGCCGTACGAAGGTCAGGTGATCCGCCTCGCGGACGGCAACATCTTAAGTATGCTCGGGACTCAGGGCTTCTGGCTCGAAATGCCGAATGGAAACCCGTTCCTCGTGTCGCTGAACGATGAACTGATTGCTGAGGGCCTCCCTCTCTCTATGGGGGAGATCGCGACGGTGGCTGGTATGGTTACCGTGATGACGCCCGATATCGCACAGTCTTGGCTGGATGCCGGAAGGATCCCTGAGGGGGACAAACTGGCTGCCGAGTTTGCGACGCACTACCTGGCGGCTCAGGTGGTTCAGGTGGGTGGTGGCTCGTCAGGTAGCATCGATAGCGGTGAAGAAGCCGCAGACAGTACCGCTGGAAACGAAGGCGCCGAGGGCAACTAGGTCCCGACGCACCGACCCAATACCGAATTTAAGAAGCAGGACATAGAACAATGGCACGAGTTTGCTACAGCTGCGGAAAAGGCCCGGCAACGGGTAACAACGTTTCGCACGCACACAACAAGACACGCCGCCGCTGGCTGCCCAACCTCCAGCCGTTCAAGATCGTCGACGACGCTGGTGAGCGCCGGAGCGTCCGTGTGTGCACGCGGTGCATCTCGGCCGGGAAGGTTGTGAAGGCGCCTAAGTTCGTGGCGGCCGAGGGGTAGGTCTGCCGCGTTGATCTGGTAGGTGAAAGAGCCTCCCCAGTCTTGGACTGGGGAGGCTCTTTTCGTTCTACTTCTACTCGCCGAAGGTTTCTCCGACGAGGTGGCACTGTGCATCAATAGGCCCATACAGTCCAGGTGCGCACTCGATGCTAGGAGGTGAGCGGACGAGTTTTTGAATAGCGGCGGCGATCCTCACCTGCATCGTCTCCCGGCTGACCCGCGGCCATGCGACCGTTGCGCTGTCTGGTGATGGTGGCGACGAGATATTTGCTGGGTATCTGAGATTGGCGGCGATGGCTGCCGCGGAGCGCGTGCCGCAGGCTGTGGCGTCGCTGGGCAATCGGATCGGCGGTGCCATCCCTCACCATTCGGATTTTCGGCACCCCAGTCGCCGTTTCTCTCGTTTCTTCGCGGCTGCCGCTTTGCCGCCTGCGGAGCGGATGCTCGAGTGGGTAGGCATATTCTCAGATCCTGGCTTCGACATCGTGGTGCCCGAACTTCGGTCCGGGATCGATCGCGGTGAATTGCTCCGATCATTCAGCGAACCCTGGGACGAGGCCTCGCCGCGCTCGGCGTTGGCTGGAGCGCTGGCCCTAAACTTCGAGACCTACTTGCCGGAGGACCTCTTGGTTAAGGCTGACCGATGTTCAATGGCGCATGGGCTCGAGGTCCGTGCGCCGTTTCTCGATTCCGATCTCATGGAGTTTGCGGCCACATTGCCTGACCGCCACCGGATAGGGCGTGTCCCAGGGCCCAAGACCCTCAAGTGGATCCTCCGGCGTGCCTTCCAAGAAGTGATTCCTCCCGAGGTCACGAACCGAGGGAAGATGGGTTTTGGCGTTCCCATTCCTCTATGGTTCCGAACCCATTGGCGGTCCTTCTTTGAGGACCGAGTGCTGTCGCCTGATGCAGCAGTGTACCAATGGCTCTCTCGCGACACGGTGGAGGCGATGTGGCGGGCTCACCTCCGAGAAGCTGCTGACCATGGGCATAGGCTGTGGACGCTCCTCACGCTCGAGACATGGCTGCAGCGCCACACATGACGAATGTAGGCCAGGCGGTTGCGGACGGGATTCTCGTGTACCACCGTTCATCCGTAAGTTCCTAAGTTTTTCTCATCGCCCTTTCTCCGTGCTCCCCGCGACGACCAAATGTCTAGCCGCCCCCGCGTCTTTTTCGTCCTCGGATCGCTCGAGGCTAACGACACCGGAGACGAGATCGTCACGATTCTCGGACGGCTGTCGCGTGCCCAGTTCGAGCCGCGGGTGATCGCGCTCGGTGGCCGTGAGGACCTGCAGGGCCGGATCGTCGAGATGAAGGTTCGTTTGTACCCGCTCGGGCTCTCGGGCCTTCTCGGGACGTGGCGGGCGATCGCGAAAGTACGGGCACTGCTTAAGGACATGGACGCAGAGGTGGTACACGGCTTCGGTTCGTGGGGTGGCGCGGTGGCACGTTTGGCTGCGCCGCACGGGGTCGCGGTCGTACGCTCTATTACCCGACCCCCCACGTACAACACAGACCTTCGTGGGCGGTTACTCCGGTTTATGGAGAACAGGGCGCGTTCTAAGGTGGGCACTCGGTTCATCGTGCCCAATGAGGGTTCGCGTGGACTAGCCATGCGCGCTTACGGCGCTCCGGACGGGCACGTCCAGGTCTTCCCGACCTCGGTCGACGTCGGTGAGGTCCGCGACGCGGTCAAGCGTCACAAGCGAGAACATGCCCGCATTCTGATGGGTTTGGCGCCCGACGAGACCGCCGTGGTCCTGCTGACGGACTTCGACTCCGAGTCCCGCATGGACCAGATCCTCGAAGGATTTGTCACGGCGCGTCGTGAGCAGGCCAAGTTGCGGCTCTTCATCGTGGGCTCGGGTCGCCACGAAGGCTCGACCCGTTGGAAGGCTGAGGAACTCAGCCTGGGCGATTCTGTGATCTTTTTAGGCCGTGGCACGGACGCGGGCCCTATCTGGGCTGCAGCCGACCTCGCCATCGACGCGAGCCCTTGGTCGGCGTGGAGTCGCACCGCTCTCATCGCGATTGTGGCGGGTGTTCCTACCGTGAAACGTCAGGACGGAGCCACAGAGTGGCCCGAGCAA
This sequence comes from Longimicrobiales bacterium, assembly GCA_029245345.1. NCBI lineage: Bacteria > Pseudomonadati > Gemmatimonadota > Longimicrobiia > Longimicrobiales > Longimicrobiales bacterium. Next base: position 228,285 of record JAQWPM010000015.1, on the reverse strand, counting down.
CTCGACGAAGAATTCCCGATGATCTCTGGGCGCCCAGATCGCTTCGCGGTGGAGCTCGTTCAACTCGCGAACGGGTACAGACTGATTGAGCAGGTGGCCGCATACGGAGAACGGATTGCGACGAATGTAGATGTCGGAAACGTCGTCGATGAACTTGGCAACTTGTACGAATCCTTGGCGAACTAGCCGGAGGCGAGACACATGCGGATTCTTGTCACAGGTGGCGCTGGTTTCATCGGCTCGCATCTCGTGGAGCGTTTCTTGGAACGCGGCGACGATGTATTCGTGGTCGACGACCTGTCCACCGGCTCGCTAGACAACCTGGCCGCTGTTCGGCATCACCCGAAACTCGACCTCAACGTCGACACCATCCTCAACCATCCCATGATGGACGAGACGGTCGGCAAGTGTGACATGGTGATCCACCTCGCCGCCGCAGTGGGCGTGCGGAAGATCATCGAGAAGCCCGTCGAGACGATCACCACGAATGTGCGTGGCACTGAGATCATCCTGGACTGTTGCCATCGTCACGAGGTACCGCTCTTCCTGGCCTCCACGTCTGAGATCTACGGAAAGGCTGGCGTGCAGCTCCACGAAGAGATCGACCGGGTCATGGGGAGCTCGACGCACCGGCGTTGGGCTTACGCGTGCACCAAGGTGCTCGACGAGTTCCTCGCGTTGGCCTACCACCACGAACATGGCCTCCCGGTCATCGTGGCGCGGTTCTTCAATACCGTCGGCCCCAGACAGGCAGGACAGTGGGGCATGGTGCTCCCCAACTTCGTCGGCCGTGCGATTGCGAATGAACCGATCCAGGTCTTTGGCACGGGAGAGCAGCTTCGGTGCTTCTGCCACGTGGAGGATACGATCCGGGCTGTGGAAGGCCTGGTGGGTCATGAGGACTCTTGGGGCAACATCTACAACATTGGCCACGAGTTCGAGGTGTCCATTCGGGGACTGGCTGAGCGAGTGAAAGAGCTCGCTGGATCGTCGTCCGAGATCGTGACGGTGTCGTACGAGGAAGCGTACGGCGACGGCTTCGAAGACATGGCACGACGTCAGCCTGACACGACCCGCATCCGCGACCTCATCGGGTGGCAGCCGAGGAATGATCTCGATGCCGTTGTCTCGGCGACGATCGAGCACATGAGGACGCACGCCGAGCAGTGAGTCGCCCCGGGGATCGTCCCGTCCTGAGTCACCGACTCATTGCCCGCCTGAACGTCGGTGGCTCCGCCATGCACGTCGTGAACCTCGCGGCGGCAATGAACGAGGGCCCGTGGCGGACGCGGCTCATCGCGGGGCGGATCGAGGAAGACGAGGGAGACATGGCGTACTACGCTGACGAGCTCGGCGTGGACGTTTCTTATGTCCCGGCTATGGCCCGCTCCATCAACCCGCTGGCCGACTTCAAGACGCTCGTGCACCTGTATCGCCTCTTTAGGCGGGACCGGCCGGACATCGTTCATACGCACACGGCGAAGGCGGGAACGCTGGGCCGAATCGCCGCCGTGTTGGCCGGCGTGCCCGTGCGGGTTCACACCTACCACGGACATGTGTTGGGCGGCAGCTATTTCGCCCCTTGGAAGACGGCGTTCTTTCTGTTCGTTGAGCAACAGTTGGGTCGTTTGAGTGACCGCCTCGTGGTGCTCACCCGACGGCAAGCTCAGAAAATGGCCGATGAACTGAGCGTGGCACCCGCGAGAAAATTCTCTGTGGTCCCGCTGGGCTTGGACCTCCAGCGCTTCCTTGCCGTCTGCCGGGGTGTGGACAGCGTCGCAGCCAGAGCCGCGCTTGGAGCGCAGGAGGGGGAGATCACGGTTGGTATCGTGGGCCGAATGGTGCCGGTGAAGAACCATGAACTGTTCTTCGATGTCGTGGCCGAGCTTGTAAACGTTTCTCCCGCACCGGTGCGCGCTTTTGTGGTCGGCTCGGGTGAGCGCCAAGCGGAGTTGGAGACTCTCGTGGAGGCCCTCGGCATTCATGCCAATGTGACGTGGCTCGGGTGGAGACAGGACCTGGAAGAGATCTATCCGGCCTTCGACGTCATGCTGCTGACGTCGCATGACAAAGGCACGCCGGTAGCGGTCATCGAGGCTCTCGTGAGCGGGACACTGGTGGTGGCTCGGGATGTGGGCGGTGTGGCTGAGATGCTCGGTGAGGCCGGTGCGGGCACGGTCGTTTCTCGGGGTGCGGGTGTTTCGGAATGGGCCCGATCGGTGATCGATGCTGCCGGGGAAGCTCCCGGTGAGGAGGTTCGAGGCGCGGTGGCTGGTCGCTTCTCGGTGGATCGACTCGCGCGCAATGTGACCGCTCTTTACCAGGTGGGGATCAAGTAACTTTGGAGCCGCCTTCACTCCTTCGTTTCAGGACTGCTCGTGCCAAGAAATGATGACATCGCTCGCATTCGAGCGACGCTCCTAGCCGCAGCCGAGGCCATCTCGCCGTTCACGCCTGGGGCCGTGGAGTTCGAGCGTAAGGAAGAACGGGGGGATCCCCTGACGGCAGCCGACCTGGCGGCAGATGAGGTGCTTCGAGCCATGTTGCCCGTGCCCGGTGAAGGTTGGTTGTCTGAGGAGTCCGTAGACGACAACAGCCGGCTGGTGTCGGAGCGAGTTTGGATTGTGGACCCCATCGATGGGACTCGGGAATTCGTTGAGGGTGTCCCGGAGTGGTGTATCTCGATCGGCCTTCTCGAGAAGGGCGTGCCGGTCGCGGGTGGAATCCTGAATCCCGTGACGAACGAACTGGTGATTGGCTCGTTGGAGACCGGCGTCGAGTTCAATGGCGAGCCTGCTCGAGTTCTGGATCGGGCGCCAGGGAATGGAATTCGAGTACTTGCGAGTCGATCCGAGATCCGTCGGGGCGAGTGGGACCGATTCGAGGAGGCCTTCTCCGTCGAGCCGTGTGGATCCGTCGCGTATAAGATGGCGTTGGTCGCGGCCGGGCAGGCTGATGCGACTTGGACGCTTGTGCCCAAGAGCGAGTGGGACGTCGCTGGAGGTGCCGCGCTGATTTGCGCTGCGGGCGGAGCCGTTACGCTGGCAGACGGCACGAAGCCTTCATTCAATCAAACGACCCCGCTTTTTCCGAATTTTGTCGCCGCAGGTGAACTGACTCGGTCTTGGTTAGTCGACACGTGCTTGGGCAAAAAAGGGTAATGTCGACTCGCTTCGGCGCGCTCGGGCGGTCGGCCAAGACGGCAAGGATCTGTGGGGCTTTTCTGGCGATGGCGTGGTTCGCCCTCGCTAGGGCACCGGACCTACATGCTCAACGTGCCGGGACCTTGGCTCCGCTCGACCCGGTCTATGAGGACCTGTCCGTGCTCGACGCGGCGGGCCTGGTTCCGCGGGGTTTGTCCGCGCTCCGGCCGCTCTCGTTTGCTCGCGTCGAGCTTCTGGTCAAGGATGCGCGATCGCTGTACTCGTCCCGGGGCCCCGCGCGCGACGTATCGTTGGCAGCGCTCCTGGACCGACTCGAAGGACGATTCGGTCCGCAGTCTCTTTTACGAGCAGATGTCTTCGTGGAGGTGGAAGCTGGCGGAGGGGAGAGTCCGGCCCGCGCGACGCCGACGATCTTCTTAGGGGGATATCAGGCCTCTGTGAACCCGCTGTGGGGTGCCCGCGGGGGACGGGCGTATGGCGACCGAGCGACTGTGGCCACGGCGGCGCGTATCACGGTTCCTCTGGGGGGACGTGCTGCGATTGGGCTGGGGGCCCGTTGGAGTGCAGGGGAGTCCACCGGACTCGAGCCAGTCCGCATGGGCAGTGAAATCGAGTCGTTCTACCTACGCGTTAGGCTGGGCCGCGTGGCCCTCCAGGCCGGTCGCGACTCCTGGTGGCACAACACGTACGGAGGGACGTCGCTCCTCTTGTCTCGGGAGGGTCCGCCCATGAATCTCGTCCGGGTCGGGTCCGATCGGCCCTCGGTGGTCTATCTCCTGGGCGACGTTGAATGGGCGTTCACCGCTGCGGATACAGGCGAACGGGCCCACTTCCCCAACACGGGTTTGTTTGGATTCGCGATTACGAGCCGGCCCCATCCCGCCATCCGCTTCGGACTTACGCTGGCCAACAAGCAGTTTGGAGAGGGCGCACCAACGGGCAGTATTTCTGAGCGCATCAAGGATCTGTCTGTCGTGTGGGATCTGTTCCGGCGGAACGCCGTCTACACCTTCTCAGACAAGCGGATGGGGCTCGATGCCTTGGTTCGATTCGATGCAGGGGTTCCGGTCGAAGTAGCGGGCGAAATCGCGCTGGAAGATTTCGATCACGAGCGCATGAACGATGTGCTCACCATCACGAGTGGATACCGTTTGGCCATCGGGCTGCCGCGGCTCGGAGTGGCGGGGCGACATGGACTCTACATCGAGGGAGAAAGAGCTGGCGCGTTGATGTACCGTCACCACACCTTCGTGGACGGCCACTCGGTCGATGGTTTTCCTTTAGGGTCTTCCCTTGGGCCGGACGGCCGTCGAGTCGTCGGTCGCTACGTGTTTCGCGACGTGGCGCGCGGCTTTCGGGCCGGAGTCGAAGCGACTTGGGAACATCGAGGTATCGACGCATACGATCAGGCGCCTCCGCCGGATCGGGATATCTCTCGATCCGAGATTCTCCCCCGAGAGACCCGTCTTCGACTCATGCTCTCTGTTCGCCGGCAACTGGGGAGCAGGTCAGGACTGGAATTTCTGTCCGGCCCGGAGCGAGTCTCGGGATTTGGCCATATCTCGGGTGTGAACCGAACCAATTTCGCGGCGCTAGTGAGAGTCTGGAGCATCTTTTAGCGCCGGGCTTCGGCGGGCCTCAGTGAGCTCCCACTCGCGAGCGCAGGTCGCGCTACACTAAGTTCTTTTCATGAGTCCGATCCTCTTTGCCGGTGTCGTCGGCGGTCTAGCCCTGGTGTTAACCGCTGTTTTCACACCCGCGGTCCGTGCTGCCGCCATCAATAACGGCCTGGTCCGTAAGGTGTAGGCTGACCGTTGGCATAAGCGCCCAACGCCGGCCATTGGGGGCATCGCGATTTTCGCGGGCTTCGGTGTTGCCATCAGCGTCGGCTACTGGCTCGACCCAAACACGACTCGGCAGTTCGGTATTCATGCATTACCGACCGCGGTGGTTCCGGTTGCGCCGTGGATCGGCCTCCTGGTTGCAGCCACAGTCGCGTTCATCCTCGGTCTCGTGGATGACTTCCTGGCGGTCCCGCCGGGCACGAAACTCGTGTGGCAACTCGTGGCGGCATCAATCCTTCTGATGTCTGGTATCGGCCTGTGGATCACCGGCATCTATGCGGTCGACGCGGTGATCTCGATGTTTTGGTTCATCGGCATCACCAACGCGGTCAACCTGCTGGACAACATGGATGGGGTCGCCAGCGGGGTGGCTGGCATCGCGGCCGGTTATCTGGCGATCATCTTCGCGCTTGAGGGCCAATTTCCGCTGGCCATGTTCGCCTTTGCACTCGCGATGTCGCTGGCGGGCTTCCTGGCGCACAACTACCCACCCGCGCGCATCTTCATGGGAGACTCGGGCTCACTCTTCGTGGGTTTGTCACTTGCCGGACTCGCGCTCGCTCCCGCGCCCGGTGGTACCCGTAGTCTCGCGGCCGTCATGGCCGCCCCGGTGCTTATTCTCGGGGTCCCGATTCTGGACACAACACTCGTCACGATCGGTCGGCTCCTCGAGGGTCGTCCCGTGAGCCTGGGAGGCAAGGACCACACGTCGCATCGTTTCGTGGCCATGGGTCTCCCCGAGAAACAGACTGCGTGGCTGTTGTGGGCGCTGGCAGCGTTAGGTGGCGCCGTCGGCATTCTGTTGCGTCAGGCGGAACGAGGAACGGCCCTCGTTCTGGGTGGCATCCTCATCATGATGCTCGCGCTGACCGGTGCGTACCTCATGGCCATTCGCCTTCAGTCGCTCGAAGGTGAGGACGCCGAAGGACAGTCCGCATACCGCTGGCTCATTGACCGTCAGACTCGCTACCCCGTGCTCGCGCTCGCCCTTGACGGTGTGTGGATCTCGCTTGCGTACTACTCGGCTTATCTGCTTCGGTGGGCCCCCGCCGAGCTCGGTGCAGAGATGCCGTACTTCCAGCGCACGATCCTGATCTTCGTCGGCATCAAGCTGGTCGGCATGGTGTTCGCAGGGATCTACGACATGCGTTGGACGAGCATGGGCCTCTACGACGGCTTGAGAATGGTGCGCGCCAACGTGTTTGCCACACTCTTGGCCGCCGGCTTCTTGTTCCTGCTTGACCGCGAGGGGCTTTCCCGCGGCGTGATCGCGATTGATCTGTTCGTGTGTATGCTCCTCACGACGGGAGGCCGACTCACGTTCCGGATGATCCAGGGCACGGCTGCTCACCTCTCGGAGGACGGACTCCCGGTGGTGATTCTGTCCGACGAGAAACACGCCAAGTCTGTGGTCAGCCAGCTGGCGCTCATCAAAGAGCCGAAGCTCAGGGCTGTCGCTATTGCCGACCCGAGCCTCGGTACCGCGCGGACGCGCTCGGGGGCGCTGCCGCTGTTCGGTGGCTCCGCAGCGCTTCGGCACGCGTTGTCGGAAACAGGATCCGCGACCGTGCTGCTGGTGGGGCGGGGCGGGGAGGGACACCCTCATCTGCAGTCCCATCTCGAGAACTACGGGGGGGTCGACGTCTATTCGTATCAGGTGTCGGTCGAGCCGGTGCGGCATGGGGGGCAGCGAGGCGTAGTCGCCCCGTTTTATACTTAGCTGCCCCGACCCGTTGAGTCGCGGCACACGGATCCTCCAGCCCCAACTAATATGAGTTCGGATATCGCTACGTTCGGTGTGATCGGCCTTGGTTATGTAGGCCTCCCGCTTTCCGTCGAGTCGGCCAGCAGCGGTGACCTCAGGGTCATCGGCTTTGATGTCAATCAAGGTGTCGTGGACGGCGTGAATGCCGGCCGGTCGCACATCCAGGATCTGACCGATGCTCAGGTGGGCGACCTTGTTTCCGCCGGGAAACTCGAAGCCACCACGGACATGAGTCGGCTTGCAGAGTGTGACGCCATCTCCATTTGTGTGCCGACGCCGCTGTCGAAGACACGGGACCCGGACGTTTCGTACGTCATCGCAGCGTCTGAAGCCGTGGCGGCTGCTCTGCGTCCTGGCCAGCTCATCGTGCTGGAGTCCACCACGTACCCCGGTACGACGCGTGACATCATGCAGCCCCGACTCGAGAAGACCGGGCTTGTGGCAGGGAAGGACTTCCACCTCTGCTTCTCCCCCGAGCGCGTAGATCCCGGGAACGAGACATGGACGACGAAGAACACACCCAAGGTCATTGGTGGCGTCACGCAGGCGTGCTCGGATGCCGGTGCGAAGTTCTACGAGCGGTTCATCGATGTCGTTGTCCGGGTGTCGTCTACTGAGGCTGCCGAGCTCACGAAGATTCTCGAGAACACGTTCAGAGCGGTGAACATCGGGCTGGTGAATGAAGTCGCGCTCATCGCGGATCGCCTGAACGTCGACGTGTGGGAGGTCATCGACGCTGCGGCCACGAAGCCCTTCGGCTTCATGAAGTTCACGCCGGGTCCGGGCCTAGGCGGCCACTGCATTCCGGTCGACCCGCACTACCTGTCCTGGAAGATGCGGACGCTGAATTACAAGACGCGCTTCATCGATCTCGCGTCCGAGATCAATGCGGAAATGCCGGTCTTTGTCGTGGACAAGGTTCGAGAAGTGCTGAACCGGAAGAAGCGACCCGCGAACGGGTCGAAGGTCTTGCTGCTGGGGATCGCCTATAAGCGCGATATTGATGACGTACGTGAATCGCCCGCGCTGGACGTGCTGAAGCTTCTCGAGGGGGACGGGGCCTCGGTCGTGTACCATGACCCCTACGTGCCTGAGTGGCGCGAAGACGGGAACGTGCACGAGTCGCAGGAGCTGACCGATGAACTGCTGTCGGGAGCGGACGCGGTCGTGATTCTCACAGACCACACAGATTTCGATTACGCACGGATCGTGAAGCTATCGACCGCATTGGTGGATGCGCGGCATGCGGCGGTTGGAGCTGGAGCGGTGCCGGGTGGCGATGCAGCGGGTGCGTGGATCGTAAAGGGGTAGAGGATTCTGGCGCTAGGGAAAGAGCAGCAGGTCGGGTGTGAGCAGGGGGAGCGCCATGTCCTTCTCAGACAGGACCGGATCTACTTTGGGCCAGTCGATACTCAGGGTGGGGTCGTTCCAGCGGATGCCGGAGTCGGAGGCCGGGGCGTAGCCGGCCGTGACTTTGTAGGCGACATCTGCGGCGTCGCTGAGCACGAGGTACCCATGGCCAAAGCCCGGAGGAATCCACAGTTGATGCCCGTTCTCGTCAGACAGAGTGGCGCCAACCCATCGTCCGAACGTCGGCGAGCTCCGTCGGAGATCCACAGCAACATCGAAGACGCTGCCGTGAATTGCTCGGACGAGTTTGCCCTGGGCGGCAGCGTCGGTCTGAAAGTGGATACCGCGGAGGACGTTATGGCGGGAGTGCGCCAGGTTGTCCTGCACGAACGTCACACCCAGCCGTTTCGTGAAGACCTCCACTTGGAACGTCTCTTCGAAGTAGCCCCGATGATCCGTATGTCGATCGGTTTCGACGAGCAACACGTCGGGAATGGTGAGGGCGGAGAAGCGGAAGGCCATGGCGTCTGCGTCAGTAAGGGGACTGAATGAAGGTATTCATCACCGGTGCCGGCGGCATGCTTGCGAAAGATCTGTGCACTGTATGCGAGAGGCGAGGATGGCAAGTCGACGCCTATCCGAGGTCGTCACTGGACGTAACGGACCCGGAGGCTGTCGAACTCACGCTCTCCACCATCAAGCCCGACGTTGTGCTGCATTGCGCGGCCTACACAGCCGTGGATCGAGCCGAAGAAGAACCAGAGATTGCGAATCAGGTTAACGTGGACGGTACACAAAACGTAGCAATCGCGTCGACGGGTGTGGGGGCCCGAATGGTCTATGTCAGTACAGATTTCGTCTTCGATGGGGCCAAGGGCACGCCCTACCTCCCTGATGATCCAACCAACCCTCTTTCAGTGTATGGCGCATCGAAACGGGCAGGTGAACTCGTGACTCTTGAGCACGCTCGGAATTCACTTGTTGTCCGATCCGGGTGGCTCTTTGGGAGCGGGGGTAGGAACTTTGTTTCGACGGTGCTTCGCCTTGCGGGTGAGGGTGGTGAACTCCGAGTTGTCGATGACCAATTCGGCGGGCCGACCTGGACCGCTGACCTTGCTGAAACTCTAGCGGGCTTGATGGAGCTGGGAGTCACGGGCGTGTTCCATGCTGCCAATTCTGGGGTCGCCAGCTGGCACGACTTGGCGAGCGAGGCACTCAGGTTGAAGGGGTACACCGCCCCCGCACGTGTCTCCACGACCGACTGGGGGGCTGTAGCGGCCCGTCCGGCCTTCTCGGCGCTTGACATAGCAGGTACGGAGATGTGCCTAGGAAGGGATCTGCCGCATTGGAAGCGCGCCCTCGCGGGTTTTCTCAAGGAGGCAAGAGTGTGAAGGGTGTTATTCTGGCTGGTGGACTAGGCACGCGCCTCCTCCCTATGACGCGCATCACGAACAAGCACCTGCTGCCGGTCTACGATCGGCCGATGATCTATTATCCGCTCCAGCAGTTGGCTTATGCTGGCATCGAGGACGTCCTTATCGTGACGGGTGGTGGGAGCGCTGGGGACTTTCTTCGACTCCTTCGGAACGGACGCGAGTTCGGCCTAAGAGACCTGCGTTATGCCTACCAGGAAGAAGAGGGAGGGATCGCACAGGCGCTGGGACTTGCCCGACACTTCGCCGCCGGCGAGCCGCTGGCCGTTGTTCTCGGTGACAACATCTTCCAGCATCCGATCCGGAGCGCGGTCGAGGCATTCCGAGAGAAGCCTGACGGAGCCATGGTGCTCCTGAAACAGGTGCCGGATCCCGAGCGCTTCGGCGTGGCCCGGATGGAAGACGAACGCATCGTCGAGATCATTGAAAAGCCATCTGTTCCGTCGGGGAAGTTGGCGGTCACAGGTTGTTATTTCTACGACCCCTCCGTGTTTGACATCATCTCAGGGCTTGAACCGTCGAAGCGCGGGGAGCTTGAGATCACCGATGTGAATAATGCTTACCTCAAGCGTGGCGCGCTGAGCCACTACATGGTAGATGGATGGTGGACCGATGCCGGAACCGTCGAGTCCCTGTTCCGCGCTTCGACACTCGTGGCTCAAGAGGAAAACAATCCGGTGCTCTCTGGCAGCCCGCTTTCTGCGAGCGACGGGTGAAGTATCTCGTCACCGGTGGCGCCGGCTTCATTGGGTCGAATCTCGTGCGGCACCTTCTCGCCGCAGAGGCGGATGTCGAAATCGTCGTCCTCGACGCTCTGACGTACGCCGGGAATTTGGAGAGCCTCACAGATGTTTCGTCCGACGAGCGATATCGTTTCGTACGGGGTGATATCTGTGACCCGGAGATCGTACAGGGGGTTATGACCGGGATCGATACCGTCTTTCATCTTGCGGCCGAGTCACACGTCGACCGTTCCATTCAGGCCGGTATGCCCTTCGTGCGGACGAACGTGATGGGTACGCAGGTACTTCTTGCGGCCGCGCTCGAGGAAGGCGTCGGGCGCTTCGTTCAGGTGTCGACCGACGAGGTCTATGGGGAGCTGCCTTGGTTCGCTCCGGGTGACCCCGACGGGCGCAGGCATCGATTCACCGAGGACACAGCACTTTCACCTCGGTCGCCCTATTCCGCGTCAAAAGCGGGGGGTGACCACCTGGCCCTCGCGTATCACGCGACGCATGGAATGGACGTGGTCGTGACCCGTTGCTCGAACAATTACGGGCCATACCAATTTCCTGAAAAACTGATTCCGCTCATGATCACCCACGCCCTCGAGGACCGCAGCCTCCCGGTCTATGGGGACGGGCTGAATGTGAGGGATTGGATCCACGTTGACGACCATTGTCATGGCCTGGTCGCGGCGGCGGGCTCAGGGAAGGCCGGGCAGGTTTACAATTTCGGCGGGGAGGAAGAACGAACCAACCTCGATGTTGTGACTGAGGTGCTAAGAGCTCTCGATAAGCCGGCGGGTCGTATTGAGCATGTGACAGATCGCCTGGGTCATGATCGACGTTATGCGATCGACACTACGAAAGCCCGTGAGGAGCTAGAATGGTCACCATCGGTGGCTTTTCCAGCGGGTCTCCGGGAGACCGTGGCTTGGTACATAGACAACGCTTCGTGGTGGCGTCGCTAGCCCCGCACTAGGATGCTCAGGCTTCGCAGGAGTCCGAGATTCTTTGAGGTGAAGTAGCGGAGGAGGAGACGTTTGCGCCCGAGGAGATTGGCGTTTGGGATAGTCGCGATCTCTTGGGCTGCCCTAACAACATCGGGAGCGAGCCGGTCACCAAACCGAGGCAAGAAGACCTGGGTTTGGAGAGCAGACGCCTCGATCCAGCGCCTCATGGCGTGGGTACTTTCCTTGAACCGTCCCAGCCGTTGGAGTCCCGCACCGATGCTCTGAATGGGTCCGGTCAACTCCGCGGTCGTGTTCGAATCGTGGCGCCGATACGTCACCGTCGGCTCCGGGATGGCAACGATTCTTCCGACTGCCGCAGCCACGATCGTTATCCACCAATCCTGGTATACGGCCTCCTCAGGAATCGGCGTGACCCGTTCGAACAGTTCTCGATTCATGAGAATGGTTGGCCCGGTCGCCACATTGTGCACAAAGAGGCCCGGAAAGGACGTGTCTTCGGGGTTGATGCCGACGAGCTCCCAATATGAATCGTGGATCACGTCCAAAGCCGAATCAGCGACCTGGAGATCCGAATGCACGAGCACGGGTGCAGGGCCCTCCGCCTCCGCCTCACCCATGACATCTAGGCTGCGCTCGATCTTATCCGGGAACCACACGTCGTCCGCGTCGCAGCAGAACACGTAGTCCACGCCTCCGGGAAGGCTTTGAAGGAGCGTTCCGAAGCTTGGTCCAGCTCCTAGACGCTGGGCGTCGTCGCGGACCAGCAGTACTCGTTCGTCATGCGCCGCGAGCCTATGCGCCAGTTCAGCGGTGCCGTCTGTGGATCCGTCGTCCCTGATCCACAGTCGCCACTTCTCATGGGTTTGCGCTCGAATGCTCTCCACCTGTTCTTCGAGATAGGCGGCGCCGTTGTGCACTGAGAGCACGATGCCCACCCTCGACGACTCAGTCATGGACCTGCTTTCCGGCTTCCAGGGTCACCGGGCTTGCCTGCCTTTGAGACCGGGAACGTGAGAGGCCAGAATCGGCCGCTGCGATTCCGGAACACCACCAGAAGTCCGAGCGCGACCAATAACTCTGCGGTGACGACTCCGAGGCCCATGCCGAAGGCACCCAGTCTGGGTACCAAGACGAACGCCATCGCGATGTTCACCAGACCCGCTGCGACGACGAGTAAATAGAATGGCCGCTCGAGTCCTGCGGGGAGCGCCCACTGAATTCCGAACATCGTGCCGACCGCGATTATGGGTGGGAGCAGGGCGAGTAACCGCACCAGTGGAACGGCCTCGTCGTAGCCGGGCCCCAAGAGCAGGTTTACCAAGAAGGGGGCGCCCATGAATAGTGTGAGCATCAGTGCGAGACCCATCGCCCCCATAATGACCATGCCCACCCTGAGGGTGCGGGCAGCAGCAGCGTTGTCTCTGACGGCGAGATGACTGATTCGAGGAAAAAGCGTCTGTGAGAGGGGCTGGAAAAGGTTCACTCCCGCTCTCACGATCTTTTCCGCCCCGCCAAAGAAGGCGACTGCGCTCGGTGCCGCGAGGAGACCGAGAATGAACCCATTTGCCTGCAAGTAGACGCCGGAAGCACTCCTGAATACGAAAACTCCCACCCCCTCCCGTAACGTGCGGACCGCCTCGTTCAAGCGTGGCCGCAGCAACGCAACTCGCCGGTACATCATGAACGTCATTACCAGAACTACAGTGCCCATGGTGACGGCTTGTAGAGCCAGCACCTTCCAGCCGTCACCGGGTTCGCGAATGAGCAAGAAGATTCCCGCCGCTGCGGTGACCTTGGCGGCACTCTCCATCAGCGCAGGGAGTCGGAGTCGCTCAACACCAAAGAAATACCAGGCGGGGCTGACTCCCCTCGCGAGCGCAAACGCCGTGGCCCACCAGAGCAGTCGCGGCTCAGCGGCGAATGCCGGGACCGAGCGCAGGAGCACGATCAGGCCCACGAGTGCGCTACAAACGAGCAACTTCGCTCCCTGCACCCCGGCGACTGTCCGAGCGACATGTCCGTGGTCGTCCCGGTGCCGGGCGATCTCACGCGTACCCGACAGGTCGAACCCATACTCGATGACCAACGCCAGCCACGCGCCCAGAGATTGGGAGAACACGACTAGCCCCCAGCCCTGGGGACCCAGTACCCGAGCGAGGTACGGGATGGTGGCGAGCGGGACCAACAACGCCAGGGCATGCGCGAGGTAAAGAACCGCCGCGTCGCGGGCCACAGGGTTGCGCCTGATCCGAGAGAGTCGTTCAGACGGCGTCGGCGATTTCACTTCTTCGAGGTGCTCTTCGGGCATCGCACAAACTAATTGGGCCCTCGGGTTGGGCCTAGCAGTCAACGGTTGAGGTCTAGCTTGCCTCGACGTACCGTGACCACCCGTGGGGCCGTCGTCCCTTCGTCACATCTGCCGAGAAGACATGTCTAAGGAGCGTGGAATCGGGGTCACCGGCGTGTTGTTTGCGCTGTGGGTCGCGGTACTTGCCGCAGACCGGATCGACCTTGTTGGAGGGCGCGCGAGCTTTGTACTCACTCCCTTCCTAGTGTTGACGCCCGTCTATCTCACCGTCTTTGCCGTATGGGGCGCGGGTCTTCGGCGACGCGTCTCCCTTTCCGGTTGGGGTGTGGGGTACGGGGCGCTCTTATGCGCCTTCCTGTCGATCGCGTTGGTGTCCACGTTCTTGGCGACGGATCCCCCCTCGTCGGCTCGGCGTTCGGTGCTGCTTGTGGCGCTGGCGTTGGGCGGCGTGCTCATGGCCTTCGTCCTCACCCAGAGGACAGATCGCTACCGCGTGCTCGTAGCCGGCGCCAAGTTGGGGGTGGCGTTGGCGTTGGTGTTCAATGTCGCTGAAGTATGGGCCTTCTTCGCCGGTAGCCCGCCGCCTCTCGCGTTCGGCCCGGTGTCGATCGACTTGGCAGCCGCTACCTACGCTGGCTTTGTCCCTCGGTTATCGGGGCAAGTCGCCGACCCCAACCGGGCTGGACTTGTCCTGCTTGTGTACACCTTCATCATTGCGCGGTGGGGAATGCCCGGACGCGTGAAGACCGGATGGGTGGCTGTGGGCGTCCTCTTGCTCTCCTTCACCCTCTCGCGTTCGAACCTCCTGGCATTGGCTGTTACCGCAGTGGTCGCGCTGGTCGCGGATCGCTCCGTTCGTGTCCGTCCGGGAACGGTGCTGGCATCTTTGGCAGGTCTGGCGCTTACCGCGGGATTCCTGCTGGCGAGCCCACCGTCCAGGGAAAGTGCCGCACGATGGTTGGCCCCGTTGGAGTCGCGCTTTTCGATCGACGAGGGGTCCTCCCAAGATCACCTGCGCCTACTCGAGCGAGGCGCGAAGGAGGCCACATCGTCCGTGAAACGGGCGGCCACCGGAGTAGGGTATGGGAATTCCTACTTGCTGCTTCAGGACGTATTTCCTGGAAACAAATATGGAAACTTCCACTCGATGTATGTTACTCTGGCGGCGGAGGCGGGTGCGATTGCGCTCCTCGTTGGGCTGCTGCTCGTGGGGGTGCCAGTCGTCATTCCAGGTCCATTTCGTCCCCTGATCGCCGGGATCGCCGTGTTCAACGTCTTCTATCAGTCTCTGGCTGAACCCGTCTTCTGGTTCGTGTTGGCCCTCGCCTGGATGGCTTTGACCGTCCCGACGGTACCTACAGGGGACATCGCCGTGACGGCCGACAGCTGATGCGTACTCTCTGCCTCGCGCTGATCACGTGCACACTCTCGGCGTGCGCCGAAATTGTGAGTGACGCGGTCGAGTACGGTGAGATCACCGTTCAGGCGACGCGGACCTCTGGCGATCCGGTTCCCGGTGCCCGACTGGTTCTTTATATAGGCGAGCGGGCGATGGCGGACGGCGAGACTGGGCCAGACGGCCGCCACACGTTCAGCTTCGTGCCTCCGAATAACTATGGAGTGTACGCAGAGCCTCCAGAAGGGTTCGTGAGGCCGGAGGAACTCGAGGGGGGATCGAGCACCACCACCGTTGACGGCATCGCGTTGATGGAGGGCGGTGCCGCTGAGGCCACGTTCCGATTTTTGAAGGTTGGTCCGGGCGTCGTTGAGGTCTCGATTGTAGATGGTGTAGGCGTGCCGCTTCCCGACATAGAGGTGTCCTTACGCTCCCCGACTGGGACCGTCGCACAGGGGATGAGCAACGGCGCAGGCAAAATCGAGTTTCGGGATGTTGCCTTTGGGCATTGGGCAGTGGGTGCTGTACTTCCCGAGTCGTTTCGTGGAGCTGAAGAGTACGACGTAGTCCACGACGGAATCCTCATGGAAGAAGGCCACGTCGAGTCGGTCCGGCTCGAATTGACCCCCTGCCTTGGGAAGATCGTCGCCCATGTTCAAACCGGTGGGACGCCTGTGGCGAACTACCCCGTCGTGTTGTACTCGGGGGCGGGGGTGCTTGCCGAGGGGCTCACCAGCCCAGATGGCACGGCGACCTTTGCCGGTGTGGCGTGTGGTGATCTCGGGGTGGCCATCAAGCCAGAGTACGGTTGGGACGTGCCGGCGGGACGGGGAACGAGCTTCGTGGACGGGTTGCTCCTGTCCAGGGGAGGGGAGGAGTCAGCTTCCTTCTCGATTTCACGGTGCGTGGGGACCGTCATCGCTCACGTCACAGACCAAGCCGGAGATCCGGTCTCTGGTGCTGCATTGACCCTTTTCGTGAGCACGGGGGTCCTAGCTGAAGCGACTACCGGAGAAGCGGGGGCCTACACCTTTACCTCTGTGGGCTGTCGAATAGAGCTTGGTGTTAGGGTGACGCCGCCCCCCGGGTACACGGTGGTGCAGGGTCGTGGCACGAGTTTCTTGGACGGCATCCTCCTCGAGCCCGGCCAGCAGAAGTCAGTGACGTTCCGCGTCGCGAAGTCCTAGGTCCCCGTCACGCCTCCCACAGATCACGCGCAAGAGCGCTTCCCACGCTCAGCGTGCCAGCCAGGATCAGGCCCAGAGCGAGATTCACAAGTGGCTTGGGGAACTCCGGATTGTCCTTGTGCGCGACCAGCCCTTCATCCACGCGGCGCACACCCTCCGTCTTGATCGCGTCTTGGACTTCCGCGAGCCGGAGTTGTTGCTGAAGCAGGACGTACCCCTCGCTGAGTACTGTGCGGTCACGGAAGAGCCTGAGGTACTGCATTTCTCTCTCAGGAAGGGCTTCGAGTTCAGCGTTCAGGCGCGCCAGAGCCTCCCCGGTGGCAGCGATTTGGCCATCAAGGCTCGAGAGATAGTCAGTGCCGAGCGTGTGGAGTTGATGCTCGATCTCCTGGATACGACCCGTCAGCTGCCGGACGTCCGAGTTCTCTGGGGTTCTGCGTCCCAGCAGTTCGGCGCGTTCGTTTTCGAGTTCCAACAGCACCGTGAGGAGATCTTGGATCGCGCCGTTGGATATGAGCGTCGGGAACGTCACGAGGCGGCGATACGCGTCGGAGTCCACCCGCTGACTGTCGCCCAGAGTCGCTGCGCCTGCATCAATCAATGCCAGCAGCTCCGCGAGAGACTCACGCTCCACACGCGAGGCATCATCCCCGAGCTGCAGTTGAGCGATCCGTTTGATCTGTTGAATCGCTTCCTCTTCGGGAGCGACAATGAGTGTGCGCTCTTGGTACGTGCGGAGCTGTTCCTCCGCCGCCACCAGCCGTGTGGCTTGTTCGGCGAGTTGTTCTGACAACTCGGCGACCGTGTATCGGGCGTCACTGCGCTCAGCGGTGACCTTGTACGCGATATATTCATCTGCGATTCGATTGACGACGGCGGCCGCGAGATATCGATCTGGAATCGTGTAGGCGATGTTTACGAGGCGAGATCCACCCTCCTGTTCCCGAATCTCGAGGTCCTCCCGGAGACGGTCGATCGCCTCGTAGCGGGGCAAGAGGTCAATGCGGATGGTGTTGGGCCATTCGCCCTCATCGGATGGCGGGGCCTCTGCGAGGGTGATTCGGTACCCGGCGAAGTCGAGTGTCCCGCTGGGGCTGACCGAGCCGAGATCTGCCTCGTCTTCGCGTTTCTCCTTAAACACGGCGGAGTACGTGCCTTGGCCGTCATGCCGAAGCGTCACGCGCCCGTGTCGGTCTGCGTCTCCGTGCCTCGTGACTGCGAACAGGTCGGCCCTTACTCCCACGGGCTTCGAGAGGTGGACCATAAGGGACAGCGAGTCGACGACCGCCTGCGAAACCCGCCAACTGCGGAGGACGCCGACTTCGGTCTCGAGGTCGTCCCGGCCAAGACCTAGGAGGTCTCCGCCTGGGATCCCGCTGAGTTGCCCGCCGAGTGAAAGCGAATTCGGATCGAGGTCCATGATGCGCAGCACGACGGTGCTTCGGTAACGCGGTGCAACGAGCAGGGTCCCGGCGATGACAGCCACCATCACAAGGACGGACACGGCGATCATCATCTTCCAATGACTCACGAGTCGCCGCATGAGTTGCGGGAGCGTCAGTCCCTCCCCCTCGTGCCCCCGGGGTCCTTCCATTTCAGACTGGGTCATGGACCGACGTTTCTCGCCAATGTGAGGATCAGGCCAGTGTTCGCGATATCTACGCCCTCGGCGCGGAAGGTCACTGGGTCGTGCTTAAACCCTTGGAAGAGGTAATTCAACCGCATCTCTTGGGAAAGCTCAATGCCAAGGTGCCAGCCCTTTTGGTCTATTCCTCCACGGAGCCCCCAGTAGAGGGACACGTCCTCACGTTTCGGACTGGGGACGACTTTGGAGAAACGGGCCGCGGCATCCCATCGGATGCGTCCTGCGAATACCCCCGCCTGCCATTGATCGTCGTGACGGTCGATGGCGATCCACTGGCTTGACGAGCCGGTCCCGATCGATGCACCGACGGTCTGACCCTCGTGCGTGTACCCCTGCGGCACGACGCGGCTTGAATACGAACTGTATACGTAGCGATGCCTCCATGTTGAGCTCGGCTCAAGGTTGGTCAATTCAGCCTCCACGGATAACCAAGCACCCTGCGTCTCCCGTTCCGCCCACATCAGGCCGTAGGTGTACCCTTGGGAGTGCTGTGGGAACTCGAGGAAGTCCCCGAGCGACTCGGGTTGTTCAAATCGGGCCCATTCCCAATACGCTTCAAATCCGTGGACGACCCACCGCCCAAAGAATGAGGTGACCTGATCGGGCGCACTCGCTCCAGGCTCCTCGGTAGAATTGGGTCTTCCAACGCTGTGTAGGAAGTTGAGCCCTGCGGACAGGATGTCGGTCCCATCCCCGACCGGGGCAAACACGGCTCTGGCCAAGCCGAGTGTGAGTCCCGGGTCAAAGTTGGGTCTAAAGGTCACCGCCAACGCACTCAGGCTCCGATGGTCGTTGGCCGGGTTGTTGTCGAAGTAGTCCGACTCGTTCAAGCGCCCCAAGAACCAGCTGCCTTCGAAGTGACCTGCCCCTGTCACGATCGGTCGTCGGGTTTCCAAAAACACGCGAGGAATCCCTGCAGCCTGGTTGCTCAGTACGATTCCGTTCTTGAGCCCCGGTCCCCACCAGGCGTTTTCTGTGGCTACGCCCACCGCGAGGCTGCCCAGGTCCACCGTGAGGCTAGACTGGCCCGGAACCACCCGATTGAAGGGGGCGTTTCCGAAACGGAGGGGCTGGTCGATCGACTCGGGGAGCGGGTGGTACGGGTGCGCCCAGCGGCTTCTGGTCGGGTCGCGTTCGGTGCCGAAGGGGATCGTCTGGAAGTCTTGATTCTGGTGGGTGAGTAACTCGGGTGCTACGACAAGTGAGACCCGCTTCAACCTGACAATAAGACCTGCGCGCAGCCGAGTGTTCAGCCCGCGTCCCGCCCAGAGTGCACCGTCGTTGAAGGAAGACGGGAGGTCGGAGTTCCACGCCGTGCGTAGGTCCGGGATCAACGCTTGGATCGAGAGATCTTCAGGGCCCGGGGCGGTGAGCAGAATGTTCGAAGGCGTCCGGAGAAGCCACAGTCGCGTGTCGGTTTCGTCACGCAACTGGGCGAGCCGAAGCTCGGCCGCCGCGTGGCTGTCCAGCCCCACGAGTGGCCGGATGTCCAAGGATTGGCCCGCCGCCCCCGCAACGGATAGCAACTCGACCCAAACGAGGCCTCCCAAGAGGAGCAGGATCTTCTGGAGACGCAAAAGAGATCACGGTTGCGAGGGAGGCGTTGCACCACGGCGTGGTGGGTGGTTCTCAGGAGATCAAGACGATAACCTGTGGGTATGATCCGCGAAATCGCCCATGTGCCCACCGACGTCGAGTTTTCGCGAGCGGCTGGAAATCCGTCGAAACCGCGTTTGATGGCGGTTGTCTGCGCCGTCGTTTTGGCCCTCCTCGTCTCTCCAGGGGACGCCGAGGCTCGGACCCCGCAGTTTGATGTCGGGCAAGGTATTGAGGTCAACTCTGAGCGAGAGCGATACATCAGAGTCCTCCAAACACTTGGACTCGTACGGGCCTATCCGTGGGCGGTCCGCGGCTTCTCTCCTGCCGAAGAGCGACTGCTGCTTCCCGTGGAAGGCGTCCTTCATCCTTGGACTTCAGCGTTCGGCTCGCCCCCCGTCGCGGATGGCGGCTTGAGGGTCGGCGTCGTCCCGTTTGAGGGTGGTGCCACCTACAATTCCACCTTCCCGTACGGATCGAACGATGGGGCTCTGTGGGCCGGACGCGGATTGACGGCTTTCGCCCGTGGTGGTGTCTATGCGCGCTGGAAGGGAGTGGATTTACGATTCGCCCCCGAGGTGTTTTGGACACAGAACGCCGGCTTCGATTTGGCCGACAATGGACGTGATGGCCCCGAGGGGTTCCGGGATCCTAGGTACCCTAACAGGATTGACCTGCCCCAACGATTCGGAGACCGCCCGTACCGGCGAGCCACCCCTGGAAGCTCCCGGCTCTCGGTTGAACTCCCATGGACCACGGTGGGAATCAGCAGTGAGGCCCGCATTTGGGGTCCCTCCCTTGCTTATCCATTGCTCCTCGGGGATGAAGCCGGGGGTTTCCCACACGTGTTTCTCAAGAGCGCTCGGCCGCTTGGTCCTGGTGTCCTTGGTGTGCACGGCCAGCTCATGGTCGGATACCTGGGACAGTCCGACTGGTCTCCGGTTCAGAATTCGGTCGCGCGATCTCGATTCATGACTGGGGCGGTCATTACTCTCCAATCCGATGTTTTACCGGGACTCGAGATTGGTGTGGAACGATTCGTGCAAGGACCGTGGGAGGGCGGACTTGACGCCGTGTCGAACGTCGGCAAGCCGTTCACGACAGGGATCTCCACCGGAACCGATGACGGAAACATCCTCGATGAAAACCAGATAGCTGGTGGCTTTGTTCGATGGGTAGTGGCCGGGACCGGGATCGAAGTCTTCGCTGAGGCGGTCCGAGAGGACTACGGACGAGATATCCGTCACTTCTTGGTGGAGCCCGATGATCTGTTTGTTCGTTCCATTGGGTTTCGTCGAGCGTGGACCTCGCTGGGCGGCAGTATCTCGGCGATCCGTGGCGAGTTCGTGAGCGCTCAGTTTCACCACAGCGAGCGCGCCGATCGGGCGCTCGCGCTCGGACCAAGCCCCCAAGCGCGTTATAAGCACGGAGGTCTGCGCCAAGGACATACCCTGAACGGCCAGCTACTCGCTGCTCCAGCAGCCTTCTCTGGATCAGGCTGGACTGTAGCGGTCGAGGACTACCGGCCCTCGGGGCGGACAACCGTCGAGGTCACCCGCGAAGTGCGACTGAACTGGCTCTCTGGGCTCTCCCGGGATTCGGAAGTTGCAGCGCGGAACTCAGTCAGATACGGAGTGAGCTTGGATATCGTCCGCTTCCGGAAGGGGGCCGAGATCGCGATCGTCGGCGGTCCGCAGGTCGAGCTGAATCGAAATCTTGTGCTGGGCTGGACTGCATGGAACTTGAATCTGGGCGTCTCTTTTCGAGGGCCGCGTTTCGATTCAGACTAACGTGCGATGATCGAAACGATAATGCCGGTCACGGAGAGCCCTGCCGTGAGCAGAAGGGCGCTGTTTCGCGAGACCCAGCTGAGGCGGCCGACAAAGATCTGATCACCGGACCGTATCCCAATACTGGCGAGTCTGTCGGCCGAAGTGAGGCCGTCCAGAACGGCGTTTCCTTCCCTGAAGATCTGGATCTTCCGGAGATCACCTTGTTCAGCGGCCCCGCCGGCCGTTGCCACCGCTCCAGCGAGGGATACCATGGGATCGACTGAATAGAGTCCTGGCGCGGCTACCTGACCGAGGACATAGATTCGGCGAAGTGGTATGAGTTCGATCGAGGGATTCCGAAGCTCATTTCGAAACTCCTCCAGAAGTGTAGCGTGCAGGTCATTCCAGGGCCGATGTGCTACGGTACGAGCCCCGATCATTGGGAGGACCACGGTGCCGGTGGGGTCAACGAGGAAGTCACCACTGAGGTCGGGCTCTCGCCAAATGGCGACGCGCACGAAATCTCCTGGGAGGAGTTGCAATTCGTTCGGGGGCACCGGGTCTTGCGCCCTGACAGTCGCAGGCACGCACGCCGATAACGCGAGTAGTAGGAGAACACGTTGGATCATGGAGTAGCCCATCTCAGCCAGAAGTGTACCGCTAAGTTGACTCACTCGTTGGGACGAAGCCAGGCCCCGAAAGTCAGTGTCGTCGTTCTGAACTGGTGCGGCGAGGAAGACACCCGCGCGTGCCTTGAGTCGGTTCTCCAGTCGGAGTACCCGGCTCTTAATGTCGTACTTGTCGACAACGGCTCTCCGGACGGGTCTGGGGAAAGACTACAATGCGACTATCCGAATCTGGATTTCATTCAGATCGAAGAGAATTGTGGCTATACGGGTGGGAACAACCGCGGCATACAATTCGCGATCGATCGCGGTGACGACTACGTCCTCGTACTCAACAACGACACGGAGATCGATAGACTTTGCATCAAGTTCCTCGTTGAAGCGGCAACCGAGAGGGATGATGTCGGTGGGGTCACATCAAAGATTCTGTACCATCACGATCCTGCACGGATTTGGTATGGCGGCGGCCACTTCTCTGCTATGCGTGGCCTCGGAATCCACTGGTTAGAAGGAGAGTTGGACGTTCGTTCTGGAGTGGACGTCCCGAGAGAGGTTTCCTTCATGTCAGGATGTTGCCTCCTGCTATCGTGCCGAGCCCTGCGGGAGGTGGGGGGGTTCGTAGACGAGCTGTTCGCGTACGTGGAGGACGCGGAGTTGTGCCTTAGGCTGTCCCGGTCGGGCTACCGTATGCTGTATCAGCCTAATGCTCGTGTGCTCCATCATTCACGGCCGGCGGGCGAGCCTCCGACTCCCTTCCAGATCCGGCAGCGAGATCGTAATCGCAGGTGGGTGATGCGCCGATATTTTGGGCCCAGACACCTCATTCCGTTCTTCGTGCGCTTCTACGCCAGCCGTTCGCTTCTAGTCGTGAGGTATCTCGCCGTTGGTGATTGGGGTCGAGCTCGGGCCATCGTTCAGGGGAGCTTCGGAGGCATCGGACCGTGAATGTCTGCATGGATGCCCGCCTCCTAATGGCTGGTGGAATCGGCAGGTACATCAGGGAGATCGTATCGCGGGCACTGCTTGATCCGCGCATCAGCCGGGTAACGCTCCTGGGAAGCGAGGACGTTGTTGCGGGGTGGCTCAGCGGCAGGGATCCGAGGGACATTGCGTCCGTGGTTCACTGGGGCGGGAGGCCTTACTCGCTTACGTCTCACCTGTCATGGCCAGTCGTGGCGTCGAAGGTTGCCTCCCCTGATGTCTGGTTCTTCCCGCACTACGACGTGCCGATGATGTCGATCCCGTCGCCGCTCGTGGTGACCGTGCACGACGTGATTCAGTTCCGGCACCCCGCAGGCTTCCCAGGTTGGAAGAGGTTCTTGGGGATGGCACTACTACGATCTGCAGTATCCCATGCGTCTTCGGTCGTCACCGTTTCTCACGCGAGCGCCAACGCACTCGCCCAGGTCGTGCCGGATGTGGTCCGCCGGATGCACGTGGTCCATAACGGCGTGTCATCGAGATTCGCGCCCCTGGCCCCCGGAGAGGAGATGCCGAGTCGCTTCGCTGACCTATCGCGGTTCTTGCTCACGGTCGGGGCTCCAACAGCACACAAGAACCTCACAGTCGCGCTTGAGGTGCTGGCGCGTTTGAGCGACAGCTTTCCTGACCTCCGGCTATGCATGGTAGGCTTCGACGCTCATGATGCGGGAGAGTTGAATGAACACGCTCTGAGGTTGGGCATACTAGATCGTGTCATGCACCTTGGACGCGTCACGGACGCGGAACTCCAGGAGCTGTACCTACGATGCTCCGTCTTTCTCAGCCCCTCGACGACGGAAGGATTTGGGCTGCCCGCGTTAGAGGCCTTTGCTTGCGGCTCACCTGTGATTGTTTCGGATATCCCTGCGTTTCGGGAGATTCTTCCCCCAGAGACATTGAGGGTGGAGCCATTGAACGTTGCACTGTGGGCTGAGACTGTGCGGCATGTCCTGCAGCGAGGAGGCGAAGGTCCGGGCAGACCCGTGGCGGTGGAGTCGTCGTCATGGGATCAGTCCGCGGAGGGTACGCTACAGGTGCTCCTCGATGCAGCCCGGGTTCAATAGACAGGACTTTCTGGTTGGGCTAGAATCCGGTCCCGCCCCGAGGTTCCTCTTCAGGTCTTCCCGTTCCCCTCCATGAATTGAAACGCGTCTTCGATGTAGCCGTTGCCTCGCTGCTCCTTCTTGCCGTCGCCCCCATCCTGGCGGCGTGTGCGGTGGCCGTGCGGCTCACCTCGCGAGGGCCGGCGATCTTCGGACATCAACGCTATGGGCGTGGGGGCACGACCTTCACCTGTCTGAAGCTCCGGACCATGGTTGCGCATGCAGAGGCGTGGTTGGCGGAAGATGAAGACCTTCGTGCTCTCCACAGGCAGAATGATTTCAAGCTGCCCGTGGCCGAAGACCCGCGGGTTACCCGGATTGGTCGCTTCCTACGCGTCAGCCACATTGATGAGCTCCCACAGCTCATCAACGTACTCAGGGGAGAGATGTCGCTGGTCGGTCCCCGCCCTGTGGTTGAAGAGGAGTTGGAATGGTATGGGGATCGAGTCGGAGATTTTCTGGCGGTGCGCCCCGGTATCTTCGGGTTGTGGACCGCGCAGGGGCACAAAAGAGTCGAGTATCCCGCTCGTGCCTCGGCCGAACTCGCGTACGTGGACAATTCGTCCCTTGTTGGCGACCTCGGGATTCTGCTCCGGCATGTGCCGGTCGTACTCAGAGGCCAGGGTGAGGAGTGACCCACAGCTGAGAGTCTCCTTGGTTCACGAGTGGCTGATCAACTGGGGAGGATCGGAGAGCGTTCTGCTGGCGTTGTGTAGGATGTTCCCCCAGGCACCCATCTTTACCGCGTACAATGCGCCTGACGAGCGCACCCAGGCGGCGTTTTCCGGGAAGGACATTCGCTCTAGCGCGCTAGGCGTTCTACCGCTTGCGGGCCGGACGTATCGCCTGTCTCTGCCGCTCATGCCGTGGGCTTTTCGCCGAATGGACTTGGGACCGGTAGATCTCGTGGTGTCGAGCAGTCACGCTTTTGCGAAGGCTGTGTCAGTACCGCAGGGGGCGCTTCATCTGTGCTACTGTCACACCCCCCCGCGCTACCTGTGGGACCTCTACGAGGAGTACAACCGCGGGATCGCGGGGAGGCTTCGGGGACCTGTGCTGAGGAGACTCCGCAAGGTGGATTCTGCGGCCGCGAGAGGAGTGCACGCATTCGTTGCGAACTCTCATTTCGTCGCAGAACGGATACGGACGACGTACGGGAGGGAAGCACGTGTCGTCTATCCGCCCGTCGACGTTGACCTCTTCCAGCCACGAGTTAGAGAGAGGACACATTTCTTGGCTGGGGGGCGGATGGTGCGGTACAAACGCCTCGACGTCGCGATTGGGGCCGCGAACAAAGCTGGTGCGCCCTTGGTCGTCTTCGGTGACGGCCCGGACCGAGCGCGACTAGAGGCGCTCGCGGGGCCTACGGTTCGCTTTGTAGGCCGGGTTTCAGGGGAGGAGCTCCAAGAGCTGATCGGAGCGAGTTGGGCTCTGTTGTTCCCCGGTATAGAAGACTTCGGGATTCTGCCTGTCGAGGTGCAAGCCGCCGGACGCCCGGTGATCGCGTTTGGGCAGGGGGGAGCCTGCGAGACAGTGCTTCACAACGAAACTGGCGTGCTCTATGAAGACCCCTCGGAAGAAGGGTTAGCCCGCGAGATTCGTAGCTTCGAGCCGTCCGCCTTTGATCCGCCCCGGTGTCGCGCGAACGCAATGCGTTTCGCACCGGCGATGTTTGAATCGGGCATTCGCGACTCGCTCGAGGCTGCTTTCGCTGCGCACGTTAAGCGTTAAGCCTTCTTCTTCTTCTTCTTGTCGCCGTCGTCACCGTAGTAGTAGTGGTGGTAGTACCCGTACTTCCCGTACGTGCTGTAGTACCGGGAGTCCCGGCGATAGTCCACGTCGTTGAGGACACAGCCCAGGATCGGGGCACGCACGTTGAGCAGCTGCTCGGCCGCATACGTCAGGGCGCCCTTCTCGGTGACGTTCGCACGGGCCACCAGGACCACTCCGTCCGCTTTCGTTCCCAATACTGCCGCGTCCGTCACCACGGTGAGCGGGGCTGAGTCGATGAGCACGAGATCGTAGCGTTCATCGAGCGCTTCGAGCAGAGACTTCATGCGCTGCGAACCCAAGATCTCAGCCGGGTTGGGCGGATACGGACCCGAAGACATGAAGTCGAGTTTACCACTCTCCTGCAGGTCGATCTCTTGGATCGCCTCGGAGATCGCCGCACCGCCGGCCAACACATTCGTCAGGCCAGGGTCACGGTTCACGCCGAAGACACCATGCAGGAGCCCCCGGCGAAGGTCGGCATCGATCAACAGTGTCTTGATGCCCTGCTGCGTGAGCGTGATGGCAAGGTTCGCCGCAGTCGTCGACTTACCATCTTGTGGGAGCGGACTCGTAAAGACGATGATCTTGGGCGGCTTGTCCGGGTTCGAGAACGTCAGGTTGGTCCGAAGACTCCTGTACGCTTCGGAAACCGGGTTCCGAGGATCGCGACCGGCGACGAGCCGCGCACCCAGTTCGCCGACGCCACCAATCGTGGACATGGCGCTCGTGCTGCTCTTGCCGTTTAACCCTGCCTGCCGGATGCGGGGGATCATGCCGAGGATGGGTGCGCCGCCGGTGGCCGCTTGGATGTCTTCGCGCGTATGGACGGTCTCGTCCATGTACTCACGCGTGAAGGCGATGCCGACTCCAAATATCCCGCCAAGAATTAACCCGAGAAGCAGATTGAGTGCCTTGCGGGGGGTTACCGGCTCAGGCGGTAGGATCGCGAGATCGACGACTCGGACGCTTACGTCCTGCACGGCTTCCAGGATGCGTGCTTCTTGGAGACGCTGTTGCAGAAGCGTGTAGATCTCTTCCAGGACGTTCTTTTCTCGCTCAAGGCGCATCAGCTGAACCTCGGTCTCCGGAATCCTCTCGAGATCCGCACCAAATTGCTCGAGCATCGCGTCGTATCCGTCGACCTGATTCTCGAGGCCCTGCAGGTACGTGATCGCGGTGTTGCGGAGCTGGGTTTCGATGTCCTGGATTCGGCCCGTCATGTTCATGACGTCCGGGTCCTGGAGCGTACGACGCTGGAGGAGACCCGACCGCTCGTTCACGGCGGCGTTCAGGCTTCGGAGCATTTCGGAGGCAGCTTGATTCCTGAACAGCGTCGGGAACGAGATGAGCTTCGTATACGGGGACGGATCGGCCGGATCTGCGAGTGCCGCTTCCAGGTCCACTGCGGCGACCATGGTTTGAAGCGCATCACGCTCTGCCTCGATCTGATTCCGATCGGCTTGGAGCCGAGACATGTTGGTGACTTGGGCGTCCGCTTCGGCTTGGAGGCTTACGACCTGCTCGACTTCGCGGAACCCTGTCAGGGCTTCTTCGGACTGGCGAAGCTGAATCGACAAGGTGTCGATCTGATCTTCGAGGAAGGTCACCGTGCTTGTCGCTTCCGCTTTGCGCACAAGTCGGCCATCCGAGATGTAGCGACTGGCCAGGGCGTTCGGTATTTGATGAACCAGCTGGGTATCGGTCGATTCATACCGGACGGTGATGATCGCGGCTTCGCGGTTGGGACGGACGACTGCGAGGGTGTGCCGCAGGCTCTGAACGGCCAGCTCGAACGGTGCAACGTCAATGATGATCTGCTCGTGCTCACTCGCGGGGTCGCGCAGAGTAAACGTCGCCCCGGGCACGGCCGCTGCGGCGCCGACTGAGGCTGTCCCGACGCGTGCCTGGGTCTCCTGCTCGGTAATCGAGTAGCTGCCGTCAGGCTGCCGGTCGAGTACGTAGAGTCCTTCCGGGGCCCATCGTTCGACATAGATCGCACCCAGGAGCAGGGCCCGCGCCACTCCGCGGGGTGCCTCCAACTGGACCTGAAGTCCAAGCGAGTCCACCACTCCTTCGGTGAGCGTACGGCTGCGAACCACCTCCATCTCAGTCTCGACCTGACTCCCCTTCGAAATGGTCTGAAGGATGTCCAGCACCGGAATGTTGGACTGCTCTTCCTCGATCTGAATCGTGGTGACCGACTCGTAGACCGGGACGACGTAAAGTGTGTAAGCGACTGAAGCCCCTACGCAGAGAATCAGGCTCGCGGAAATGACGAGCCAGTTGCGTATGAGGAGGTTCCAGGTGTCACGAAGGTGGATCGGGTCGTCTGGATGCGCGACGTTCGGCGTCGTGGGCTTTTGTTCCATGGAATCTATGACTTCTAGCGAATGAAGAGGGCGATGATCAGAGCCACGGAGGCGCTGATTCCCGTGGCGACCACTCCGGTGTTTCTACTGAGCCAAGGACGTTCAGGAACGAAGATCTGATCTCCGGACCGGATCGTGGAGTCTGTAAGGCGCGTGTCCACGGACAGCTCGGCCTCGACCATGACGCCGTCGCGGATGATACGAATCTTGTTCTGATCACCGAGAGTGGTTGCACCCCCCGCCATGGCGAGGGCGTCGGCAATTGTGACGGTCGGGTCGACCAACTTTTGACCTGGATCATTCACCGCACCAATGATGCTCACCCTGCGAAGCACGGTCACCTCGATCGACGGATTCCGGAGATATTGCAGATAGTCAGCGAGGAGCTTTGCCTCCAGCGAGGCATTGTCCTCCTCAAGGACGAAGTATTCACCCACCCGGGGGAAAATGACGGAGCCCGCCTCATCAATGACGTACTCACCCGACATATCCGGTTCTCGCCAGATGTTGAGACGGATGACATCACCCGATCGAAGAAGTTGTCCTCCCTGAGGCGCCTGAGCCGCAAGCGGGGGAGTCCACGTCATTGCCGCCATGGCGGCCAGAATCATCAAACGTTTCACAAGGAAAATCGCGGTGTTCGGGTGGGTGTCGGGCGGGGTGGGCCCTTCAAACCTTCCTGCCTCCAAAGTACCATTGGGTGCATAATGCAACAACGATGCCGGGCGCTCCGGCCCGGGAGATCCGGCCCTTACGCTACACCGAGACTTGCCGATGAGTAGAAACCTCTGTCACGGAGACAACTCATGGGCCATCTTGCGTGCATCCAAGCTCACGTTGAGGACCTTGATCAATCTACTGGGTCCATCGGAGACCGACGGCCGAGTAATGCTCGACTGCGAATGATGCCTACTGTTGCTGCTTCGCCCCGACCGTTGATTCGATTGGTGGAATGGGCTCGTCGCCATCGGCGGACTGTGGCGTCCGTAGTATACGCCGGCGTCGCGGCCGCTTCGCTGTCCATGGCGTATCTCGCCCGCTTCGAATTTGATGCGGCGATGCTCGTTGGGTGGCACTTTGGCGAGGCATTGGTCCTTCTTGTCGTCATTCGGTTGGGCTTCAACTACTTGTTCCGGCTTGGGATCAGTCGGTGGCGCTACGTGGGCACCCGTGACGTCATGAGGCTTCTTGGGGCGACGACCGCTGGATCCGTGGTCTTCCTCGTACTTACCTGGAACATCAGCGCACTCAACTCGGTCCCTCGGTCCGTCGTCCTACTAGAGTGGGTCTTCAGCGGCTACGGAACAGGCGCAGTCTGGGTCCTCTATCGACTCATCTACGAATTCTCACGTGTGCGTCAGGCGGTCGATCGGAAGCGTGTGCTTGTGGTTGGGGCGGGCGAAGCGGCCCAGTTGCTCGTGACGCAGATGCAGCGCTCGGTCTCCGGTTACATCCCTGTCGGCATCTTGGACGACGATCCCTTCAAATGGGGGACGTTGATCCACGGTGTAGAGGTGGTCGGGTCGACGGAGGATATCTCTGTGATCGCGGAGACTCTGAGGGCTCAAGAGATCGTCATTGGGGTCCCCAGCGCGACTTCTGAACAGCTCAGGAAGATCATCTCCCGGTGCGAGGACGCGGCGTTGCCACTCAAGATCCTGCCAGGCATCGAGGACGTGCTCGATGGCTCGGCGTCTGTTCAGCACGTTAGGGATGTGCAGATCGACGACCTCCTCGGTCGGGATCCCGTGCGGCTGCAGTTGCCCGCACTTGCCGAGGACCTCCGCGGTAAGACGGTCATGGTTACCGGTGCGGCGGGCTCCATCGGTTCCGAGTTGGCGAGACAGGTTGCCATCAACAAGCCGAGATGCCTGGTGCTCTTCGACCAGGCTGAGTCGCCGATGTACTTCTTGGAGTTGGAACTTCGGGCTCTGGCACCCGATGTACAGCTCGTACCGCTCGTCTCGAGCGTCACGGACGTGGCTTCAGTGCGGGGGGCGATCGAACGTTATGGCCCAGACCGCATCTTCCACGCTGCCGCCTACAAACATGTCCCTCTCATGGAGCACAACCGCCGTTCTGCGGTAGTGACCAACGTGTTTGGGACCTATGTCGTCGCCTCAGAGGCTGCCACCGCCGGCGTAGGATCGTTCGTGCTGGTTAGCACGGACAAGGCTGTTCGCCCGTCGAGCATCATGGGGGCAACCAAGCAGTTGGCCGAGCGCGTGGTTCTGCACCTCCAGTCCAAGTATCCGGATACTGACTTCGGGGCCGTTCGCTTCGGGAACGTCCTGGGCAGCAACGGCAGTGTGATCCCCCTCTTCAAGAGGCAGATCGAGAACGGCGAGCCTCTGACTGTCACGAGTGATGAGATGACTCGTTACTTCATGACAATTCCAGAAGCGGTGAGGTTGATTCTCCAGACATCACTTCTCAGGTCCTTCCCTGGACATGTAGCGATGTTGGACATGGGTGAGCCGGTGAAGATCATCGACTTGGCGCGAGATATTCTCAGGCTGTCTGGACAACCGTTCCGTCTGGGCGAGAACGTCGTCATCACAGGCGTGCGGCCCGGCGAGAAGATGCATGAGGAGTTGTCTGACCCCGATGAGGCCGTGCACCCCACGGAGACGGACCGCGTCTTTTTGGTTGAGACGCCACAGGCTTATCATGAGGCGACCGGAGAGTTACTGTCCGCTCTTGCGGGTCGAGACGAAGAGCGACTCCTTCGCTTTTTGGTCGAGGCATTTCCCGAAGTCGCGGGGCGCGGCCAGGGGCCGCGCGAGCCCGGGCCCCGCGCCGGAATCGTGGGGACCCATAGCTGATCGCGCGGTGTAACTCTGCGCCTGTAGTACACCTTTGAAATCCAACAACTGCGCGGTCCGGAGCCTATGTTCGGGGCCTGCGATTTTGCTCCATGCTCAAAGCAGCCGTAAAGACCTTTCTTGGCAATCACCACAAACGTGAAGCCAAGAGGCTCGAACCCATTGTCGCCGAGATCAATGAACTCGTAGACGAATATGCCTCGCTGTCCGATGACCAGCTCAAGGCGAAGACCGACGAGTTCAAGCAGCGCATTGCGGACGCCACAGCAGCGCTCCAGGCGGAGATCGAGGGCCTCAAGGACGAGAAACGCCGCTCTGAAGATGGCCTGGAGCGTGAGAGGCTTTCCCTTCAGGTCGGAGGACTCGAGGCCGACCTACTGGAGGTGATCGAAGACACGCTCGAAGACATCCTTCCGGAGGCCTTCGCGGTCGTGAAGGACGCGTGCCGTCGGCTCATGGGCAGGGAGATTTTGGTCACGGGCCAGAAGCTCGTTTGGGACATGGTCCCCTATGATGTGCAGCTCATGGGTGGGATCGCCTTGCACGACGGGAAAGCCTGCGAGATGGCGACGGGTGAGGGCAAGACACTGGTCGCGACCATGCCGCTCTATCTGAACGCACTCACGGGTCGTGGTGCGCACTTGGTCACGGTAAACACCTATTTGGCTCAGCGCGACGCCGAGTGGATGGGCACGGTCTACAACTTCCTCGGGCTTACCTATGACGTGATCGACAGGTACGACCCGGGCTCACCTGAGCGGCAAGCTGCGTACAACGCGGATATCACATACGGCACCAACAACGAGTACGGCTTCGACTATCTGCGCGACAACATGGTGCACACGCTCGAGCAGCGGGTGCAGCGTGAATATGCTTTCGCGATTATCGATGAAGTCGACTCGATCTTGATCGATGAGGCGCGTACGCCGCTCATCATCTCGGGTCCGGTTGGGCGTGACACGTCCACGCCGTTCAAGCAGTTCAACTCCATCGTTGCGGCTCTCTACAAGAAGCAGCTCCGCATTGCCAACGAGATGGTGGCCGAAGCGGAGAAGCACCTGGAGGCCGGCGAGGAGTTCGAGGCCGGTGAGAAGTTGCTTGCAGTGAAGCGTGGGGCGCCGAAGCACAAGCGGTTCATGAAGATGCAGGCTGACGACCCGTCGCTTCAGACGCTGATTCAAAAGGTCGAAGGCGACTACATGCGGGAGAAGCGCCTTCACGACATCGACGAGATGCTCTACTTCGCGATGGACGAGAAGGGGCACAACGTGCACCTGTCGGATCGCGGGCTCGACGAGATGTCACCGACGGATCCAGAGGCTTTCACCGTACCGGATCTCTCTGTCGAGATGGGTGAGATCGAAGAGAGCGAGACGCTCTCGGTCGATGAGAAGCGAGAGAAGATGCAGGGACTCGAGGCCGAATTTGCAGCCAAGAGCCAGAAGATCCACGTCATCCATCAGCTGCTGAAGGCATACACGCTCTTTCACAAGGACGAGAAGTACATCATTGGCGAGTCGGGGGAAGTCGTCATTGTAGATGAATTCACCGGTCGACAGATGGCCGGTCGGCGCTGGAGCGATGGGCTGCACCAGGCGGTGGAGGCGAAGGAGGGCGTCGAGATCAAGGGTGAGACTCAGACCCTCGCCACGATCACCATCCAGAACTACTTCCGCATGTACGACAAGCTCGCGGGCATGACGGGTACGGCGGAGACCGAGGAGACCGAGTTCCATCAGATCTATGGTCTCGATGTCTTCGTGATCCCCACCAATCGGCCCATCGTGCGGGACGACCGCGACGACCTGATCTTCCGCACAAAGCGTGAGAAGTACAACGCGCTCATGGACGAAATCGCGCGGCTCAACACGCTTGAGTTGCCGGTCTTGGTGGGTACCACCAACGTCGAAATTTCCGAAACGTTTTCGCGCATGCTCAAGCGCCGTGGGATCGCACACCAGGTGCTCAACGCCAAGCACCACAAGTCTGAGTCCGACATCGTACGGGACGCGGGTCGGCCGGGTGCCGTCACGATTGCTACGAACATGGCCGGGCGCGGCACCGACATTAAGCTCGGCGAGGGCGTGATGGATGAACGAACCCTCGGCTGGTTGAAAGAGCGGGGGATCGAACTCGACGACGTGTGGCCCATCGACCCGGTGCGGGCCGATAAACTCAAGGTCGACGCGGACGATGACGTCCTCGAGTACGGTGGCTTGCAGATCCTAGGGTCCGAGCGTCATGACTCGCGGCGCATCGATCGGCAGCTACGCGGCCGTGCGGGGCGTCAGGGGGACCCGGGCTCGTCTCAGTTCTATCTGTCGCTGGAAGACGACCTCATGCGTCTGTTCGGGTCCGAGCGGATCGCCAACGTCATGGATCGTTGGGGCGCCGAAGAAGGAGAGGTGATCACGCACGGGCTCGTCACGAAGTCGATTGGACGTGCCCAGGGAAAGGTCGAGACCAACAACTTCGAGGCCCGTAAGCGCCTCCTCGACTACGACGACGTCATGAACCAGCAGCGCGAGGTCATTTATGATCTGCGCTTGTTCGCGCTTGAGGGCGGTGAAGATCTCAAGGGTGAGATCTGGGAGATGATCGAACATGCTGCCCAAGACGCCATCGACGAGTACATGCCCGAGCACTCCACGGACGAGTCTTGGGACCTGGCCGGTCTACGTCGTCGTCTTTTGCTCGATTTCTTCCTCATGGTCACGCAGTTGCCGGAGCAGAACGACCCTGAGCACGAATTTGATCGGCATGTGATCGAGGAGTGGGTGATGGGTGGCCTCAAGGAGGCGTTCCATCGGAAGCTCGAGAGCCTTGGCGAACATCAGGGCCAGGTGACGAGCTTCATCCTGCTCTCGGTGATCGACGACAAGTGGAAGGATCACTTGTACGACCTCGATCACCTGAAGGCGTCGATCGGGTTCCGTGGGTGGGGGCAGAAGGATCCGCTGGTCGAGTACAAGAAGGAGGCCTACGACATGTTCGTGGACCTCATGGCGGAACTGCGGAAGACGGTTGGGAGCTACTTCTACCGCGCGCAGTTCGGGCCGCCGCAGCCGCGGAGGCAGGCGGCTCCGCAGCGGCTGGCTTATTCTGGGCCTTCGGACTCGCCGGGTGGAGATTTGGCAGGGCGGGCAGGGCAGGCGGCTCGGCGGGGTGCGGCAGGCGGATCAGGTCCGGCTGCGGGTCGGGACGAGTTGGGGATGTCGGCTCGGGCGGGTGGGGCGGCCGGAGCCGGTGTGGCTTCAGGGCCGGACCCGCGGCGGTTGGCTACCAATCGGGGCGAGCGCGTTGAGAAGAAGCCGGTGCACGTGGAGCAGGAGCCGGGGCGGAACGATTCTTGCCCCTGTGGATCGGGCAAGAAGTACAAGAAGTGTCATGGCAGGTGAGCTTTGTCCGTATTACGTTGCCGGAGTTCGTGTTCCGCCCGCCAAAGCTCCTTCCAGTACCGCAACCTAGGTCACGAGTCGTCATGAATTGGAAGTCACTCCTCGTATCAGCGCTACTCGTTTCCGCAGCTTTCGGGACGCAGGATCTCCGTGCTCAGGATGTCGTCCAGCAGGCCATCCAAGCCCGAGCTGCTGGCCGGCAAGTCAGCACGGAAGAGATCATCGCGGGGCTTCGGGAGTCGGGCCTATCGCGCGCCCAAGTGGCTCAGCGCCTACGGCAGCAGGGCCTCGACCCTGCATTGGCGGACCAGTACTTCGACGTCTTAGAGGGTGGAGCGGACGAGGCTGTGGCGCCCAGCGCCGACTTCCTAGCGGCGCTCGAACAGATGGGGATGGTGTTCGAGGATGCTGGTGCGGAGCTTCTCGACATGGACCTCGAGGCCGATTCTCTTGCGGCGTTGGACATCGCCGAAGACGAAGGCGGCCTCACGGTATTCGGTACGGAGGTCTTCAGCTCAGGGACGACCCGCTTCGACCCGATGCGTATGGGGCCGGTGGACGCGAGCTACCGACTCGGGCCGGACGACCAGCTCCGACTCGTTCTGACGGGGGACGTCGAGCTGGCCTACACGCTCGGGGTGACTCGCGAGGGGTCCATCGTGATCCCGGATGTGGGCCAGGTGTCCGTTAATGGGCGGACGTTGTCCGACCTGGAGGACGTCTTGTATGAACGACTGGGGCGCGTCTACAGCGGCGTCCGCCGCGGCGCCGACGCAACCACGTTCTTTGACGCTTCTTTGGGCCGGCTGCGCACGAACCAGGTCTTCCTCATAGGAGAGGTGGAGGCTCCGGGAGCGTATCAGATCAGCTCTGTGGCGAGCGCCTTCAACGCGCTCCACGCGGCGGGTGGGCCCACTGCCATCGGGTCGTTCCGCGCAGTAGCCGTCCGCCGCGGCGGGGAGACGGTGGCCACCGTAGATCTGTACGACTATCTGCTCAGCGGGGAAGTGTCGGACGACGTTCGTTTGGAGCAGGGCGACGTTGTCTTCGTCCCCCTCGCGGGCCCGCAGGTGCGCATGACAGGGGAGGTGCGCCGCGAGGCGATCTACGAGCTGAAACAAGGAGAGGACATTCGCGACGCGATCGGTTTTGCGGGCGGCCTCACTGCCGCAGGCGATGGAGATCGGATCTTGATCGATCGAGTGATCCCGCCGTCGGAGCGAGTCGGATTGACGCAGCGTAGCGTCGTGGATCTCCGGCTGACCGACCTCCCGGAAGACTCATTGGTCTTGATGCACGATGGCGACTTGGTGGAAGTATTCGCTGTTCGAGAGATGCGTCGCGACCGGGTAACCGTACAAGGACAAGTGTTCAGGCCTGGGGACTACACCTTGTTCTCAGGCATGACCGCATGGGACCTCGTCAGCCGCGCCGGTGGGTTGCTGCCGGACGCGTTTCGGCCTGTCGTCCACATCTCGAGACTGAACCAGGCGGATTCCACGCGGACTCTCGTGCAGATGGCGTTCGGTGACGAGGAGGCCGGTGCCCCGGTAGAGAACCAGGAGCTCGTGGATCAGGACATCCTCATGGTCTTCGGCTCGTCGGAGCTGCGGGTCCTCGAGACCGTGTCGATTGTCGGATTGGTCAAGAATCCAGACAGCTACGATCTGGCGCGTGGCATGACGGCCGAAGACCTCATCCTGTTGGCGGGTGGTTTTGCGGAAGGGGCCAATGGGCTCAAGGTCGAAGTCGTGAGGCCGCTCCCCGGTCTCGTTCGGGGTGATACGATCAGCGTGACCCACACTCTAAGCCTGGCCGGAAGTGTGCCGTGGCCCCTGGCTGAAGCGCCCGTTCCGGAGGGCCCCGTAGCCTCTGAATTCTCTCTCATGGACGGAGACCGAGTCTTTGTGAGGCAGATGGAGGGGTACGTAAGATTCGAGGCGGCCACCGTAGCCGGGGAGGTCGCGCGCCCTGGAGCCTACGGGTTCCGGACGCGGAGTGATCGCGTGGCGGACTTCTTGGCGCTTGCGGGTGGGTTTACGCCCGAGGCGTACCCTCCCGGTGCCCGTCTCGTGCGGGACAGTGTATTGGTGGGGTTGGACCTGGAGCGGGCTCTTGCGTCTCCTTTTGGAGAAGAGAACCTGATTCTTCTGCCTGGTGATCAGCTCGAGATCCCGCAGTATGATGGGACTGTGCTGGTTACGGGAGAAGTACGCGTCGAATCGCGGGTGCCCTTCGGGCCGGGCCTGAGCCTTGGGGACTATCTGGAGCGGGCCGGTGGTCTGGGGGATGACGGCGACCGGGGGAAGGCTTACGTCGAGTATGCAAACGGATGGCGAGATGTTAGCAGCAAGTTCCTCTTCTTCCGGAGTGATCCCGCCGTGCAGCCGGGCAGCACGATCGTTATTCCGCGGAAGGGCGATGAAGAGAGCTTCAGGGTGGATGAGTTCCTGACTCGGACATTGTCGATCATGGGAACGTTGGCGACGGTGGCGATCGCGGCGAAGCAGCTTGGGGGGGCCTAGGCGTGGAGGTCAAGTCCCGATGAGTGTGTAAAAGCGTTTTGAGGCGCTCCTGGGTGATTTCGGTTAGGCTGCCTTGGCGAGCTCCTTGGGGTCGAGGAAAGAGAGGTCGAGGTATCGGCGGTCGCCCCAGAGTTCGGTGGTCCTGAGAGTGGCAGCGGTGATGAGCCGAAGCGCGCTGGCGCCGTCGTTTGGGCCTTTTCCGCTTCAACGTAAGGCCTTCTTCGCGGTACAGACGCTCGATGAGCTTCCGATTCACCGGCCAGCCCTCGCGGCGTAGCAAGATGTGCAGTCGCACGGTACCCATAGCTCACCCGAACCGCCGCCAACTCCCGCAAACGAGCCCGTAGCGGCTCCCTGGGCGCCTGCACGCTTTGGTACCGCACCGTTAGCGGGCAGCGCCCAGTGCTCTGCAGGCCCGACGCTCTGGCAGCCGGTAGGCCCTCCGTGCCCACGCTACCGCCGCCCTTCGCTGCGCCGGGCTCACCACTTTTTTTTGAGCACCTCTTGGAGGATGGTCTTGTCCAGCGACAAGTCCGCGACCAGCGTCTTCAGGCGCCGATTCTCCTCACGGATCGCCTTCAGCTCCCGCAGCTCCGAGACACCCAGCCCGCCGTACTTCTTCTTCCACCGGTAGTAGGTCTGCTCGCTGATCCCGAGCTTACGCACGATCTCAGCGACAGGCGTACCGATCTCGCCTTGGCGTAGCGCCATTGCGATCTGTTCCTCCGTAAATCTCGACTTCCGCATCGGGCCCTTTTCCCGCTCTTGGCAGGCTTTTCTCGGCCCCCAATCTAACTCGCCTAAATGTTAGTCGCCCTCGACCAAGATTCGGGGGTTGGAGCAAGTAGATGCCGCCCCGGAAAGACCTTTACAGCAGGATTCTCGGAACCGGAAAGTCTTTGAGGCCAACGTAACCCGCATCTCGGACCTTCCATCCCGAACCATAAATGTCTAATCTCCCCAGCGTTCGTAGCCGCGGCCTGCCGCGGCCCCCGCCCCTATAATTTTTGGCTTCAGTGCTCATGTCCCTGCTTGATGATCTAAACGTTCAGATTTTTGCCGACGGAGCAGACCTCGCGGGAATGACCGCGATGGCGCGTGATCCCCGGATTTCCGGCTTCACGACCAATCCGACATTGATGCGGAAGGCTGGTGTGCAGGACTACCGGAGTTTCGCCCGCGAGGTCGTGGCTGCGATCCCTGATCGCCCCATCTCGTTCGAGGTCTTTTCGGACGATCTGGGCGAGATGATCGATCAGGGTCGTGAGATCGCCACTTGGGGTGAGAACGTGAATGTCAAAATTCCGGTAACCAACACGGCCGGTGAGTTCACGGGTCGCGTGGTCTCTGACCTTTCAGGGGCTGGGGTGAAGGTGAACGTGACTGCGCTCTTCACTGTTGCGCAGGTCGAGCGGGTGATGGCCTCCCTGCGCGGCGAAAGCGAGGCGTTCATTTCGGTCTTCGCCGGACGGATCGCAGACACGGGTCGCGATCCCTCGCCGATCATGGCGGAAGCGATGACCTGCCTCTCGTCTCGTCCAGGGACCCGGCTGATCTGGGCGAGCCCCCGCGAGCTTTATAACATCTTCCAGGCGGACCAGGTTGGCTGCGACATCATCACGGTCGCTAACAATCTTCTTGAGAAGCTTCCCCTGGTTGGGAAGGATCTTGATCAGTTCTCGCTCGAAACCGTTGAGATGTTCCGCAAGGACGCGGTGGCTGCGGGCTTTTCAATCAATTGACGGGCCAAGCCCTCATCTGTACGCGATACGGAGTCTGAACAACTGATGGAATCTCTAAAGAACGCCAGCATTCTGATCACTGGTGGTACCGGTTCATTTGGTAAGTCGTTTGTCCGCTATGCTCTGGACAACCTGAATCCCACCCGCCTTGTGGTCTTCAGCCGCGATGAACTCAAGCAGTTCGAGATGCGGCAGCAGTTTCCGGAGTCGAAGTATCCGAATCTGCGGTTCTTCATTGGCGACGTCCGGGACAAAGAGCGCCTTTATCGTGCCGTGGACGGTGTTGATGTACTGGTTCACGCTGCGGCCCTCAAGCAGGTACCCGCCTGCGAGTACAATCCGCTTGAGGCGATCAAGACGAACGTGATCGGCGCGGCCAATATCGTGGACGCGGCCATAGACCGGAACGTCAAAAAGGTTCTGGCCCTGAGCACCGACAAGGCTGCCAATCCGGTCAATCTTTACGGAGCCACGAAGCTTTGCTCCGACAAGCTTTTCGTGGCAGCGAACACCTATTCGGGCTTTCACGGCACTCGCTTCTCCGTGGTTCGGTACGGGAACGTGGTCGGCAGCCGGGGCAGCGTGATCCCCTACTTCCTGGCCCAGAAGTCGACAGGAACGTTGACGATCACGGATCCGCGCATGACCCGCTTCCTGATCACGCTCGACCAGGGAGTCAAGTTTGTGATTGACTCCATGATCCGCATGCGTGGTGGAGAGATCTTCGTCCCGAAGATCCCTTCGGTGAAGGTGACGGATCTCGCCCGCGTTGTTGCGCCCGACTGCGAGCAGAAGGTCATCGGTATCCGTCCCGGGGAGAAGCTCCACGAGGTCATGGTGTCCGAGGACGATGCGCGCAACAGCCTGGAGTATGACGATCACTACGTGATCCAGCCGAGCCATCCGTTCTGGGACTCCGATCGCTTCAAGCAGGATCGTGGCGGGAAGCCGTGCGAGGACGGGTTCAGCTATTGCAGCGACAGTAATCCCGATTGGCTGTCGGATGATCAGATCGGTGGGTTGATCGACATGGTCAATACGGGGCCCATGACGACCGACGTGAAGCCGAAGGCGGACGAGCCGTCCTTCTTTTCCGGAGCGTAGTGGCCTCGTCCTGTCGGTCTGCTCCGACCTTGTGAGTAGGGACGCGGCGGCGAATTCACTTTTGGTTGGTTGACCATGCGGATTACGGTAGAGGTCGCAACGCCGGAGTTGGTTAGGATTGCGGAAGCGTGGCGCGCGGAGTCAGGGCAGTCAGATGAGATCGTCGCGCTTGAGCCGGGTGGCGACGCCGACGTTCCAGTCCTTGAGTTTTTTGCCGGTGACGTCGTTGGTCCGGACGGGGAGAGCGTAGCGCTAACGGCATACCGCCAGGCGTCGAGCGTGGCTCTGAGCGTCGTCGACCGAATCCTGACGGGTTCTTCCGAACTGGCTGGCCTCAACCGCGCCCTTGGCAGAGACACGTTACGGCTCTTCCTCGCCAAGCAGGCAGGCGAACCCATCAGGCGGATGCTGGCCAGAATTGCGGTGGCTGAGGGATTGAACCCCGGAGGGCGGGTGGTTGTCTGGGGCCCTCGTCAGTTGCCTGTTGAAGGTTTGGTTCCCGGGATTGATCCAGTACGGCTCCGCTTGGCTGCCCGCGAAGGGGGGATTCGCAAACGGCTCGCCCCGCTCAAGGCCGTGGCCGCCGCGGTCATCCGAACCATGGGACGTCGTGAGCCGGTTTCGGCCCCGAGTCCCGGCGAGCCGCGGCCGTATCGAATTCTGGTGCCACATGAGGACGAAATCGGTCTTGATCCGGCGCTGAGGCGGCAACCGCACTGGATGCCGGGAGAGGACGACTCCGCGCTCTTTGAGGCTCTCATCTACCCTGTCAACCGAGACCTGACTGCCGAGGCGGGCGATCCCGCTCTTGCCGCCGCTGGGATCCGACCCCTTTCACGCGCGAATATTCGCGATCTTCGCAGTCGCCTTCCGGCCGATGCCGCAACCGCCCGTCTGTCGAAGTGGAAGGCCGAGGCGCTGCGATCGGCGGTCCAGGACCCGAGTCCTGCGGGCCGTTGGGCCGCAGGGCTGTCATATCGGCTGTTGTCCCAAGCTGAATCGATTCTGGCGACCGTTGTTGTGATGAATGTGGACGCGATGCTGATATCGGATCCACCTTTAATACAGTCCGACGCGATGGCGGTGGTAGCCGAGTTGAGTGGGTGTCCGGTGACGTGTTATCAGTATTCCAATTTGGCCATGCCTTCGGTCGCGATGATGACGTCAGCTGACCAATTCCTGACATTCCATGATGCGTTCCAACCGCTATGGAGTCCCGTTGGAGTGGGTCCTGAATCGTTCAAGGCGATCGGCTACCCCTTTGACGGAGCATTCTCCGCGGTCGAGGCTAGAACGCGGGACGCAAGGACCGAACTCCGAGAGGCGGGGGCCACCTTCGTCGTTTGTTTGTTTGACGAAAGCGTTCAGGACGACAAGTTCGGCATCTTCTCCGTTTCGAACCATCAGAGTGAGTTGCGTGAGCTTCTTCGGTATCTCTTGGAAGAAGCTGACGTGGGATTGGCGGTCAAGTCTCAGTTCCAGAGTAACACACCCTCCAAGCGCTATCCCGATGACGAGTTGGTCGCGGCGGCGGCGGCGACGGGTCGATTCCTGGAACTGACAACGGGCGACCATCGAAACCTGGTCTATCCCGCGGAAGCCGCGCTGATCAGCGATATCGCAATCGGCAACATCGTCGGCGCTACTGCGTCGCTAGAAGCCGCGCTTGCCGGCCGTCGCAGCCTTCTTCTTGACCAGCATGGGCAGGAACGGCATCGGCGGGAGCTCTACGACAAGGCGGACCTGGTCTATCACTCGATGACGGAAGCAATAGCGGCGATTCGACGACATCGCTCTGGGGATCCTGCAGCTGCGGCACTCGGTGACTGGACCCCGATAATCGACCAATTTGATGCCTTCAGAGACGGACGGTCCGCCGAAAGACTCAGAAGCAGCCTGACCGACTTGATCGAGCGAGAGAAAACATGAAAGCAATCATCGCCGGGCTCGGATCCATCGGGATGCGGCATGCACGCAACCTACGAAGTTTGGGCGTGCAGGATCTGATCGGCTTCGACCCTACTGCCGAACGTCGCTCGCGCTTTGTGGAGGAGTTCGGGACCACGGCCGTTTCCGGTTTTGCTGAGGGGCTGAAGAGCGCCCCGGACCTCGCGGTGATCGCTTCCCCCAATCGGTTTCATGTTGAGCAGGCGATGCTCTGCGCCGAAGCTGGTTGCCACCTTTTCGTTGAGAAGCCACTAGGGACCACCCTGAAGGGAATAGACGGCCTCAAGCGCGTGGTGTCAGAGAAGGGTCTTTTTGCCCATGTGGGCTCCAACTTCAAGTTCCACCCGGCCCTCCTGAAGATGCAGGAATTGATTCAGTCTGGAGCTCTCGGTCGGATTACCGGTGCCCAGATTTTGGCGGGCCAGTGGCTGCCCGGCTGGCACCCATGGGAAGACTATCGGAAGGTCTACTCTGCGCGGAGCGATCTTGGTGGGGGTATCGTCTTCGACACCCACGAATTTGACTACCTGACCTGGCTATTGGGCCCTGCAGAACAGATCTCTGGATTCACAACCAATTCGGGGGCACTCGAAATCGACACCGAGGATGTCGCCGCGGCGTGTTTGGTGTTTTCGAGCGGGGTGATTGCCACCATCCAAGTGGACTACATTCAACGCGCCTACCGCAGGCGGTATCACATTTCCGGCGATTCAGGGACGATCGAGTGGGACTTCGCTAAAGGGTTGCTCGATTTTTACTCCATTGAGTCCGACGAAACCGTGACCTTCGACGTTAGCGAAGAGGTGAATGAGATGTATCTTCGCCAGATGGAGCATGTGCTCGAAGGTACCCGAACGGACATTGCTCCCATGACTTCCCTGGACCAGGCGGCGCACGTGCTGGACCTACAAATTCGACTCAGGAAGAACCGTGTCTGACCTCAGGATCATAGCCGAAGCGGCACAGGGTTATCTGCCGCTTACCGCCGACCGAGGCTCGCTCGAGACGGCACTGCTCATGACTCGGGCGGCCGCGGTAGCGGGCGCTGACGCGATCAAGTTTCAGATCGTCTACGTGGAGGAGCTGGCTTATCCCGGCAACGTGCACTTCGATATTTTCCGGCGCCTGGAAATGCCGACGGAAGATTGGCAGACCGTCCGGGACTATGCCAAGGGTTCGGGACTTGAGTTCATCGCGGATGTTTTCGGGCCGCGGTCACTTGAGGTGGGCCGCAGTATTGAGGCTGACGGCTACAAGATTCACTCGACCATCTTTTTTGATCACCCGTTTGTTTCCGAAGTCCTGGCTCAGGGAAAGGAGGTGTTCGTTTCACTAGGTGGAATCGAGGCGACTGAAGTTGCTAATTTCATTGAGCGACACGGGATTGGGCCGGATTCCAAGGTCACGCTCCTGTATGGCTTCCAGGCGGAGCCAACGCCCATGGAGCGGAATCATCTCGGCAGGATCCCGTCGTGGATCGCACATACCGGCCTTCCGCTCGGGTTCATGGATCACTCGGATGGCGATGGCGCCGATACAGTCAACCTTTCAGTCCTTGCCATGGGGA
The DNA here is from genome assembly GCA_029245345.1 of Longimicrobiales bacterium. Lineage (NCBI taxonomy): Bacteria > Pseudomonadati > Gemmatimonadota > Longimicrobiia > Longimicrobiales > Longimicrobiales bacterium. The sequence goes on along the minus strand of JAQWPM010000015.1, from coordinate 185,169 downwards.
TGGGTGTTCGGATTTTCGAGAAACATATTACGCTGGACCGTATCCTCGAGCTTGAGGACTATGTTTCTGCGCTGCCCCCGGGAGCATTTGCCGAGTACGCCCAGGCGCTTCGCCGACTGGAATCAGCCGTGGGGGATTCCACTCTTGATCTGACGGAGCCGGAGCGGGCCTACCGCGAGAAGGCGATCAAGCGATGTGTGGCCAGTCATGACATGTCTGCTGGCACCGTGGTTACGGCGGAGGCGTTTTCCATGATTCGGCCGGACAAGCCGGTGGGGGAGTTTGACCCGAGTGCGGTTCTTGGGCGCGAGTTGGCCCGGGACATGGTGAAGGGTGAGCCGATTTCAAAGGGAGACTTGAAGTGAGCGAACGCCGACTGGTTGCCGTCCTCGCATGCCGAGCGGGCGGGTCGCGCCTCTATGGAAAGCCCCTGCAGAACCTGGCCCCGGACGTCAGCATTCTGGATCATGTGATCAAGGCATGTCTGGCGGCCCCGGAGATCGATGAGGTTGTTCTCGGTATCTCCGAAGGCCAGGAGAATCAGACCTTCGTTGATGTGGCTCATCGTCACGGTATCGGCTACATCTTCGGCGATCAGAAAGACGTTCTGATGCGGCTGGTTCAATGTGGACGGGCGGGCTCGGGATCAGATGTCTTTCGGATCACGACGGAGTGTCCATTCACGGCCTGGGAGTTTCTGGGCCAGGCCTGGGCCCGGCATGTCGCTCAGGAGAATGACATTACGGCGACGGAGTACATGCCGGAGGGCGTGAATTTTGAGATTCTGTCGCTTGCTGCCCTGGAACGGTCCCATCGGGATGGCATCGACGCAGAGCGCTCGGAGTTCTGTACCGCCTATCCGCGTCGCAAACCCGAGCTTTTTCGGATTGAGGTGATGACGCCTCCAGAAGCCTATCACCGACCCGACGTCCGGCTTACCGTGGATTATCCTGAAGATCTGATCCTTTGCCGTCGAATCTGGGAGGCACTGGGCGATCGAGCACCGCACATTCCCATTCGTGACGTGCTCAAATGGGTCGACGAAAACCCCGACAGTCATGCGCTAGTTTCGGAATTCGTGGATGAGACGGCCATCTGGGATCATGTGGCCCAATCGGCGAGCGTTCCCCTGGAGCAGGTGTCATGAAGACGGCGATCGCAGATGTGACGCGTTCACTCGCGATGCAGGAGCGCGCCCGGGCGTCCATTCCGGGTGTGACGCAGCTGCTTTCCAAACGGCCGGACCAGTTTTCTGCCGGGGTGTGGCCGGGGTATTTCGAGCGAGCGGCAGGGTCGCAAGTCTGGGACCTAGACGGCAACGTCTATCGCGACATGAGCATCTCTGGAATTGGGGCGAATGTTCTGGGATATGCCGATGCCGAAGTTGACGCGGCGGTGATCGAGGCCATCCAGCGTGGCGTGTCGTCGTCGTTGAATTGCCCCGAAGAGGTAGAACTCGCCGAGCTTCTAACGGATATCCACCCTTGGGCGACGAACGCCCGGTTCGCCCGCACCGGCGGAGAGGCCATGACCCTGGCTGTGCGCCTGGCGCGCGCGACCACCGGGCGCGATCTAGTTGCGATCTGCGGATATCACGGATGGCACGACTGGTACCTGGCCGCAAACCTGGGGGATCTCGACGCCCTGGACGGTCAGCTGCTTCCCGGGTTGGATCCGGCCGGCGTTCCTCGCTCACTGAAAGACTCGGCCCTGACCTTCCGTTACAACCGCCTAGATCAGATTCAGGCGATTGTTGCCGAGCATGGCTCCCGCCTGGCTGCCATCGTCATGGAGCCCCAGCGCGATGCACCTCCGGCCGAGGACTTCCTGAGCGGATGCAGAGAATTGGCATCCCAGTCAGGGGCGGTGCTGATCTTCGATGAGATCTCCTCAGGTCTTCGAATCAACACCGGAGGAATTCATCTCACTTTTGGTGTTGAGCCCGATGTAGCCGTTTTTTCAAAGGCGCTCGGGAACGGCTATGCGATCGCGGCGGTCATTGGCATTCATGCGGTGATGCAGGCCGCACAGAAGACGTTCATCAGCAGCACCAACTGGACGGAACGGGTGGGGCCGGTGGCAGCACTGGCCACGCTGCGAAAGCATGCACGGGTTGATGCTGGGGCACGGCTCAACCAGCTCGGTCTGGATGTCCAAGCGGGGTGGCGCGCGGCTGCGGCCGATGCCGGCCTGCCGATCCAAGTGGGTGGCATGCCGCCGCTTTCGAAATTCGGCTTCGACGCGGGCGATCCCCTCGAGATGAAGGCGCTCTTTGTGCAGAAAATGCTCGACCGGGGTTTCCTTGCCAGTACCCTCTACTACGCCATGTACGCCCACGCCGACGAGGACGTGGCCCTCTATTTGGAAGCTGTTGCGGAGGTGTTTGGCGAAATGAAGCAGTTGGTCGAATCCGATGGTGTCCGGGGCGCTCTTCGAGGCGCGCCGTCAGTAGCTGGTTTTGCGAGGCTTTCGTGAGTCTTCCAGGGAAGGTGCTCGTAACCGGCGGGACGGGTTTGCTGGGCAGTCGCCTGTCGCCCTGGCTCAAAGAGCGTGGGTGGGACGTGGTCGTGCAGGGAAGAGAACATGGAGGGGACGTTCAGTGTGATCTGACGGATGCGTCGGCGGTACAGCGCCTGGTCGGGGAAGTCCGCCCTGCTGCGGTGGTGCAGCTGGTGAGTCTCACGAATGTGGACCTCTGTGAGAGGGACCCACACCTGGCTTATCTGGTCAACGTGAGGTCCGTCGAGAATATCGTCGCTGCCATGGATCAGATCGCTGATGCACATCTCGTCCACATCTCTACCGACCACATCTATGACGCCCCCGGCGCGAACCGCGAGGACGCGCTTATGTTGCGGAACACCTACGGTCTCACGAAGCTGTGGGCTGAACGGATTGCGATGGATAAGCCTGCCACTGTCTTGAGGACTAACTTCTTCGGGCGCAGTCACTTGGACTGGAGAGGCAGCTTCTCAGACTGGGTCGCCAAGGCGATGACCGATCCGGAAAGCGTGACGCTTCTCACCGACGTCATGTTCAGCCCCTTGTCCATTGAGACGCTATCTGATGTGATTACCAGATCGCTCAGCGTCCGGCCGGCGGGCATTTTCAACGCCGGGAGTCGCGAAGGATTGAGCAAACGTGACTTTGCGCACCTAGTTGCAAAGACACTTGGGGGCAGTATGGAAGGCGCCAAAGACGGTCGTCAAAGCGACCTCACGCTTGATGCAGCACGCCCGGCCGCGATGATGATGGACAGCTCGAAACTCGAAGCTGCTCTTGGAATAACGCTGCCCACCCTGACCGAAGAAATCGAAACGGCAGAGCTATGACAGACAAGAAGCACGACACGAGGACCTTCCAGATCGGACAGGATCGGGTTGGACCCGATCAGCCGACCTATTTTATTGCCGATGTTGCTGCCAATCATGATGGCGACCTGACTCGCGCCCGCGACCTGATTCATCTGGCCGCCGAGGCAGGGGCTGATGCTGCCAAATTTCAGCATTTCTCGGCATCTACTATCGTCAGTGATAGAGGGTTCAAGGACCTGGGGGGGCAGTTGGACCATCAGGCGAGTTGGAAGAAATCGGTCTTCGAGGTCTATGAGGACGCATCCATAGATCCGAACTGGACCGAGGTTCTCAAAGAAACCTGTGATACCGCTGGGATTACATTCTTCACCAGCCCGTACTCGTTCGATCTGGTGGACGAGGTTGATCGGTTCGTACCGGCGTACAAGGTCGGATCGGGTGACATCACCTGGACCGATATCATTCGGTACATGGCGGCCAAAGGAAAGCCGATGCTGATCGCGTCGGGGGCAGCCACTACCGACGATGTAGTGCGGGCGGTCGACGCCGCGCTGGAGTTCACGTCAGACGTCTGCCTGATGCAGTGCAACACCAACTACACTGGCAGCCACGAGAATTTCCGGCATATCCATCTTCGGGTCCTTGAGACATTCCGAGCCATGTACCCCAACGTTCTGCTGGGGTTGAGTGACCATACCCCCGGGCATGCCACGGTCCTGGGCGCGGTTTCCCTTGGAGCGCGTATCGTCGAGAAACACTTCACAGACGATTGCGAACGAGTCGGGCCGGATCACGGCTTCTCGCTCGATCCGTCAGCATGGTGCGAGATGGTCGATCGAACCAGAGAACTGGAGTTGGCCCTTGGGTCAGGCGCAAAGCGCATTGCCGAGAACGAGATACAGACGGTAGTGGTCCAGCGACGAGCGATTCGAGCGCGTCGGGAGATCGGAGAAGGGACCATCGTGACAGCGGACGATCTGGAGGTCCTTCGTCCCTGTCCGGCGGATGGCCTGCCACCCCATCGAATGGATGAGGTTGTGGGACGTGTGAGTACGAGAACGGTGCAACCCGGGGAGCACATTCGGTGGATCGATCTCAAGTAGCAGTGGTCATCCCCGCATTCAATGAATGCGAGACGATCCGCGCCGTAGTTCGCTCCGTGGAGCAGTACGGCATCCCGATCGTTGTGGACGACGCCTCCTCAGACGGCACCGGCGCAGAGGCCGCGGCCGCGGGGGCGACTGTCGTGCGGCTGGAGTCGAACGGCGGATATGACAAGGCGCTCGATGCCGGCTTTGCCCAGGCCAATGGCATGGGGATGTCGGCTGTGGTGACGCTTGACGGTGACGGGCAGCATGATCCGGACTCAATCGGCTCGTTTTTGTCCGAATTGGCGGGCGGCGCCGACCTGGTAGTCGGTATTCGGCCCTATAAGGCACGAATGGCCGAAGGCCTTTTCGGGCTCGTGACCCGCGCCCGCTACGGACTTTTAGACCCGCTCTGTGGGCTCAAGGCCTATCGGATCGAGTTGTATCAATCGCTTGGGCATTTCGATCGCCGCGATTCAGTCGGAACAGAGCTGATGTTCCACGGGCTCCGGAACGGCTTTCGTGTTCGACAGCTTCCGATCCCACTCCGGCCGCGAGAAGGTGAATCCAGATTCGGACAGAGCTTCCGGGGGAATTTGAAGATCCTGCGGGCCATCATGAACATGTGGCGATGAGTGGGGCGGCGGCGATGATCGATCTGGGGGACGGCGCATTCCTTCGCCCTATGGTCGTCGGTGATGTTACAGAGGCGTACGTCGAAGGCCTCAACGATCCGTTAGTGAATCGTTTCCTTGTGGGGCCGCGAAGTGCCAGACAATCGATGGAGACGGTGCAGAGCTTCGTTCGGATGAACTCTTCCGACCTGAATTCGACACTCTTTGGCTTCTTCCTCAATGGGGTCCTGCGTGGGACGGTCCGGGTCCACCGTCAGGAGGACGGGCGCCACTACTTGGGGCTTGCGATCTTCGACCGGTCGATTTGGGGGCAGGGTTGGGGTGGCCGTCTGGTTTCAGGCGTCACCGATCATGCGCTATCCGAAATGGGCCTGGGTCAGATTTTTGCTGTCATCGAGGAGGAGAACCTCGGTTCACAGAAGGCCTTTGAACGCGCAGGTTACCAACGGCAGCCCACGGACGACGTGGTCAGCAATGAAGTCCAGAAGCAGATGTGGAAGAAGGAACTGACTTCCGATGATCAAGCAAAGACGGAGAACGCATGACCAAGTTTAGAATCCTTCACGGTCCGGGGACCAGTTCAATACCTCCGACCGCTGGGCTGACAACGATATCGGCGACGGGAGATCTTCGGGTCGAGGCGGGTCCGCAGGCCCGACTATTCGAATTCAGCGACGGCCTGAAGATCCTTGCGGTTGGGACCCTGGTGGGCCGCCGCACGGAATCCGGCCGCCTTGTTTCGATCGAATCCCAGAGGGCTTTCCTTTCGGGTCTCGTCCGCGACCTGCCTCCCGCTCGATGGGCGGGACAGATCGAGGGTGACCTCGTCCTCTGTGCCATCAAAGCCGACGGAGTGGTGACTCTTTCGGGAGACCGCTTCTTCAAGCGAGACGTTTATCTCCAGCAAGGCAAGGGCATCGTCTGCCTCGCATCGGACTTGGACCTGCTCCCGACCAACCCTGCAGCGTCTGGTTACGATCAGTCGGCCCTTGCGCACACTCTGACCTACTACGGGCACCGGCCGCCCAAGAAGCACACGATCTACAATTCGGTGCGCCGCCTGAGCCCGGGGGACATCGCTTCCGTCGACCAGGACGGGCTGCATGTAGCGAACACGCCGTTCGACCCGGTTCCAACGCGTGAGTATACCGAGGAGGATCATGGTCGATACTATGAAGCCTTCCTGGACTACTTAGCGACGGCCGGATCTGGGGGTGGCAACGCGTTGTTCCTTTCCTCAGGTTGGGATTCGACTTCAATTCTGGCCGGGTTAGTCAAGGTCTTCGGGCCGCGAAAGGTGACAGGCGTCATCGGCCGGATGACGTATTCAGAGCGGTCCGGCAATTGCAATCGGTTTGAGATCGAACGGGCGGCGGCCATCGCCGAATACTACGGGGTCCGGCTCCATCATGTGGATCTTGACTACGTCGACTCGGGTCCGGATTGGATCGAACGGGTGCAGGGGCTTTTCAAGGCTCACAACATCCAGAGTCAAACCGGACTGAACCATGCGCGGCTCGCACATGGTGCGTCCGAAGTAGCCGGTGACCTGCCGCTCTTCGCCGGAGAGATTTCTGATGGTGCGCACAATCTTGGCTTCAGCCAGTATGTCACGATGTTCCACCCCACTCAGGGGTTCCGCGAGTACAGCGACAAGATGGCCGCCTATCTTTTCGGGCCGACGTTCACTCGCGAACTGCTGGCTGACCGACACAGCGATGACCACGTCTTCAATTTGTTCATGTCCCAGGCCGGGGACACTCTGTTCGACCAGCCCGCGGAAGGACGTGGCGGGAGGATGCGCCAGCAATTCGTCAGCTTCTTTTTGCGGAACGGAAGACGGCCGCTCTGGTCCGGTCGCAACATCAAAATGCTGACTGGAGCCGGCCTGGACTCCTATACCGAGGAGATGGCGTCGACATATTTCCAGGGTGTCGAGGACTCCGATCCGGACACGCTCTACTCCTGGTATCTGAACCTTTACAACTCCTTCCACTGGCAGGGTTCGACGGTCATTACGATCCAGAAGATGGCGGATCATTTCGGGATGCCGGCCCACAATCCCTACTGGGATGGCGGGCTCCAGGATTTCTTCTGGAGCATGCCGGAATCGTGGGGCAGGGGCTTGGACCTCAAGCCCACCAAGTACCCGCTGAAGAGAATGATGGAAGAGAAGCTGGACTTCCCCATGCATCTGCAGAAGGGGCCTCACTCCTACACTTATGACGTGGACCCCGACTTCAATCACAACTTTGAGTTGATGCACTATTCGCGTCTCAAGGAGCTTGCCGTCCCGACACTTCAAAAGAAGGAGTATCACGACCTGCTCTCACCCGAAGTCTTCGATCTGGAGTATCTGGATGGAGTTGTCGACGCCTATGTCCGAGGCGAAGAGCAGCGAGGCGCCCAGTTGCACGACCTGGTCTCGATCTGGCTGATGAGTCAGAGCGGATGGTATCGCTGATGTCACTCAAATCTCGCCTGAAAGAGTTCTACGAAACCTGGCTCGAGCCGCCGGGGTTGCGGGAGCTTCGCACACGACCTCCAGAGCAGGGGCTCCAGAAGTTCTGGAACGGTGGAGATGTGCCGCTCCCGCCCCATGAGGCGGCCTTTGCTCAACGTGCAGGCCTTGAGGGGCGATCCATCACCCGGCGCGACGAGACGCGACCCTGTCTCCTGATCAAATCGAACGCGACCCTACCTGTAGTGGACGGGGCCGGTGCCCGGTTCGTTCAGATCGGCCTGATGGCAGATGCCTGGCGCCCCGACTCGACTGTCCGGCTGTCAGCGGGTGGCGTCGAGGTCCGACATTCTCGGTTGAAGCCCGGCCGATGGCTGGATGTTCGCCTGGAATTGCCCGCTGGGGGCGCGACCGAATTGGAGGTTGCCTCCGATCAACCGCTCTGGGTCTCGGTGCCCCGTACTGTCCACGCGGCGGCCGGCGGCGCTCCGCGCCACGTCGTGGTTCTGGTGCTGGATGGGATGGCGCGAAGGGTGGTTGAAGCCATGGAGGCTGCGTCACCGGATGGGCCGATTACTCCGAACATTGAGCGATTCTTTGCCGAGGGTTATCACGCCCCACTCGGGTTCTCGGCGTCTGACTGGACGTTCCCGACGACCTCGAGCTTCTTCACTGGCCAACTGCCCAGTCAGCACGGAATGGTGCACCCCAGACTCGAGATGCATCACCGGACAGACCGCCCACTTCTTGCCGAACGGTTTCAGGAGGCGGGCTACCACACGCTTCTGATGTCCTGCGGCAATAGGCTTACGCCGGCGTTTGACGTACATCGCGGGGTCGACCGCTTCCTCTATCATTGGCCGTACGAAGGCAGGACGACGTTCGACTATCGCCCCGAGACTTGGATCTCGGAGATCCTGGGGCATCTCGCGTCTCACCGAGACGACCGGACCTTCAGCTACATCCATTTTCCCGACACGCATCCGGCCTGGAACCTCCCCCCGCTGACCCGGGCCTTCAATCTTGGGCGTTCAGGACATTCAAGCGGCCACGATCTGGACCACCTGGAGAGCGGATCCACCTCTAGAGAGCAGGGGCTTCAGCTCCTTCGACTTCGCCTGCGCGAACTGGATCGTCTTCTTGGCGGGCTCTTCGACTGGATTGACCGCGAGTTGGCCGATGACACGCTGGTCGTTCTCACGGCCGATCACGGCTCGCCCTGGCTCGGTTTCCCCGACCCACTTACGGGTCCGAAAATCAACCTGAGCGAGTTCCGCACGGGAATCGAGTTCCGGATGCGCGGCGCCGGGGTCCCCCAGAAGGTGGAGGAGCGAGTGGTCTGCCCAAACCTTGATCTACTCCCGACGCTGTCGGGGCTGATGGGTTGGGCTGGGTCCGACGATTGGGACGGGGTCGATCTGCTCGACCCATCGGCGAATCGTGAGTACTGCATTACGGAATGCCTCTACAGGACTGAATACGAGATCGCGGTGAATGACGCCAAGGGTCAGTGGATTGAGAAGTACCCACTGGACGAGGAGGCCAACCGTGTGACCGGGCCGGCTTTCTGGAAAGGCTGGTTCCCCGTTGGGTCCATGAGTTTTGGGGAACCCCTTATGGATCACGACCCCAACCGGGAGGCGATAGTCCAGCAGCATCTGTCATCCCGGGGGATTCTGGCTTGACCGTGGGTCTGTTTGCGACGGTCCGAGCTGAGGTGGGGGATCACCATACGGCATTCGTCTTCGGACTTCCGGGTCGGGTCGGGAATCGGGCGCGAAATTGGTGGCTTCGGCGGCGGGCGGCATCCAGCGGGGGCCGGCTGTTCATCGATCGCAACTGCGTGTTTATGGATCCGGAACGAATGAGTTTTGGGTTGGAGTTTCGATGCGGAGCGGACTGCTTTTTCAGCGCTCAGGGTGGGCAACTGTCGTTTGGCGCGCGGGTGTCGCTCAATCGCGGGGTGCATCTGAATGCGTCGGTCGCGGGCGAGATCGTCATTGGCGACGATGTGCTGATGGGTCCGGGGGTCATGCTCCGTAGTGCCGATCATATCTTTGGTGACCCCGACAGATTGATACGCGAGCAAGGGCACGCCGGAGGCAGGATCGAGGTTGAATCCGACGTATGGCTTGGGGCTAACGTCGTCGTCGTGCGAGGTGTGACGATCGGAAAAGGGGCGGTGGTGGGCGCCGGGGCCGTGGTCACAAAAGACCTGCCGCCGTATTCAATCTCGGTGGGAGTCCCTGCGCGCCAGATCGCGGTTCGGAGCGGCGCCATGCCCGACCCGGGATGACGAGGTGACCTCGAATATGCTCGGGCTTGATCGATTCGAGGCTCTGACCACACTGTGCGACGGGATACTGATTGACCCGGACGCCCCGGAGGCGCTTCTAGATGCGCCCGCCCTGCACGTCGTATCGAGTCATCCGGCACTGATCCGAACGCAGCTGCACGAACCAGACGGCGTCGCTGCTCGGGCCCGCAACCTGGCTCGACATATCCGAAACGTCCTGAAGCCGGGCGGGCGAATCGGTCTCGAGACTGGGCGGCGCTATGACATGCTTCTGATCGGAGGAGTGGTCAGCGCGGCCCATCTGGACGCGGAGGCCGACTTTTATTTCGGAGGTTTGCAGGCGCACCTCTTCTCTGCCGGGCTTTCTTCTCTGCTCCTGCTGAGGAATCAGACCGGCTTGCCCACCCGGACCCTGGCCGGACGTGGCCACCGAGGGGGAGAGCAGGGTAGGCAACTGCTCCCGGACGCCCTATCGGCTCGTGAGGAAATGAGCTTCATCCGGAAAGCCGTGGCCGCCCGAGGCGCGTCCCGAGCACGACTAGAGCGGGTCGGTGACCGGGTGCTGCGCCGCAACCTTGCCGACGATATATCTTCCCCGTCGACGACGGGGAATCTCAGGCTCGAGGCACTCGTGCGACGAGCGTGCGCCGCGGTTGAACCCGCTGCGGTCATTACGATGTTCGAAGGTCATGCCTGGGAGCGTTGCGTCTTCCGGGCCGCGTCGGAGCACAGTCCGGAGATCGTTCGGGTCGGCTACCAGCACACGATCGTTCGAAAACATGCCCATGGGATTCGCAGGAGCCTCGGACATGGCATGGATCCCGACGTGGTCCTCTGCATGGGACCAACCACTTGTACTGATCTTGCCGAGAATTCGAGCTTCGAAGACACACGGTTCTGCGTGTTCGGAACCCACCGGATGCAGCGCGACCCTGGAGCGACTGTCCGAGCGCCCGGCGACACGTGCCTAGTGGTTCCGGAGGGCCTACAGGACGAGGCCTCGTCGCTGTTTCGGATGGCGATGGAGGCGGCCCGACTGTCACCGGAGACCCGCTTCATCTTCCGGTGTCATCCGGTACTGCCCTACGACAGCCTGATCGGCCTGCCCGCCGAGGATCAGCTCCCCCCCGGTGTCGAGTTAAGCCGGGTTCCGAACATCGAGGATGACTTCGACCGGTCTTCTTCGATCCTTTATCGGGGGTCTTCGTCCGTCGTCTACGGAATACTCTCCGGTCTGCGCCCCTTCTATCTGGAAATGCCCGATGAGCTCACCCTCGATCCGCTGCACGCACTGGCGACATGGCGGGAAAGGGTTTTCGACGCCCAAAGCTTTCTGGATGCGCTCGCCGCGGACCGCCGCGAGCCGGAAGCCGATCGCGCGCAGGGCTGGGACGTTGCTCGCGGATTTTGCGCGAACATGAGCGTGGCCGAACGAGCGGAGGGCCTGTCGGATCTGATTGAGCGGGTGAGGTAGGGTACGCCATGTGCGGAATTAGCGGCCAGTTCCGCATCAGCGGTGGTGCCGTCGACCGGGGAATTCTTGAGCGGATGTCGCACGCCATTGTTCACCGAGGCCCGGACGACGAGGGCTTCCTCGTGGAGCCGGGTATCGGGCTGGCTCACCGGCGGCTATCGATCATCGACGTCTCTGAACGCAGTCGTCAGCCCATGGCGAGCTTTGATGATCGGCTGGTGATCGTTTTCAATGGCGAGGTCTACAACTACGCTGAGTTGATCCCCGATCTTGAGGCGGCTGGCGCGCGTTTTCGCACCACCAGCGACACTGAGGTGGTCGTAAATGCCATTCGGATCTGGGGCCTCGACGCGGCCGTCAAAAAGTTCATCGGGATGTTCGCGTTCGCGGTCTGGGACCGCGAGGACCGTTCGCTGTCGCTCGTCAGGGACCGTGTGGGAATCAAGCCCCTGTTTTACCGCGCAACGGCGGACGGGGTCATCTTTGGCTCGGAAGTCCGCGCATTGCTGGCCCACCCCGACGTGGCGCGCGAGATGGACCCCGTCGGGCTCGGTCAGTTCCTGACGACCGGATACACGCTGGGGGCCCGGACCGCCGTGAAGGGAGTCGCGCGCCTGCTCCCGGGCCATATCGCCCGCTTCACGGAGGACCGCGCCGCCGAGTTCAGGCGCTATTGGGATCTGGATCACCTCACCCACGCAAGCTCAATGGGTGGCCGGAGCCTTGATGACTGCGCGGACGAGCTCTTCGAACTGCTTAAGAGTGCGTTCGGGTATCGGCTGGTGTCGGACGTGCCCGTGGTGAACTTCCTTTCGGGGGGGGTTGATTCCTCCCTGGTTGCGGCGATTCTCACCAAGTCACTCGGCGCGGATCTTGAGCACATTTCGATCGGTTTCGAAGCGACGGCATTCGATGAGGTGCCGCGAGCGAAACAGGTCGTCGAGGCTCTGGGGCTCACGCACACCGTCCGCTACCTCGGCATGGATGAGGCCCAAGCTGGGATCAGCCGCTTCGTCGAGGTCTATGACGAGCCGTTCGGTGATACCTCCGGGATTCCGACCACGCTTCTGTGTGGTGTCGCCCGGGAAGGGGCAAAGGTCGCCCTTTCGGCCGATGGGGGTGACGAACAGTTCTGCGGCTACGAATCCTACGCGCGGTACGGCCAAGCCTGGTCCAGACTCCGCCACTTGCCGGCGGGACTGCGCCGGATCGCCGCTGTCGGTGCCGGGCTCTTGCCGGTGGAGGCGATCGCAGGGGCAGCAGCCCGGCTGAGTGGGGGCAAGCTGAGACCGCAGCTCCGAGCCCGCCTGCAGAAGGCACTCGACATACTGCAAGTGCCTTCAGAGGGAGCTCTGCTCAGGACCACCTTTGAAAAGGCCTGGACCTGGTCCGATGCGGCGGCCCTGGTGGGCGTGGAGGAAGCTCACCTCTATGACGGGTCTGTTCTCTCCGACGAAGGTCTGCTCGGTCGAGAGCCGTCCTTTACTGGCCGAATGATGCGCGCCGACTACCGTGCGTTCCTGAGAGACGACATTCTCACGAAGGTCGACAGAGCGTCAATGCATGTTTCGCTCGAGGCGCGGGACCCCTTTCTGGACCATCGAATTGCGGAGTTTGCCTTCCGCCTCCCGCTGGAGGCCTCATGGGGCTCAGACGGTTCAGGCGGGGTCGAGCACAAACGAATTCTCCGGCACCTGCTTAGAAGGTGGGTTCCGGACGAGGCGGTCTCGGCTCCCAAGAGGGGGTTCTCGATTCCGCTCTATTCGTGGATGAGGAATGAATGGAAGGACACGGTCCACGAGGTATTGCTAGATCCGTCGGTGGCCCGGAGCGGGCTGGTCCCACAGGGTGTTATCGAACGCGAACTCCAGTCATTCTATGGAGCGCCCGGCGGCCGGGCAGAAAGAATCTGGATGCTGTTGAACCTCCACATGTGGTGGAATAGATGGATGGCGTGACGGGCCCCCACACCTGGACTGGCAAAGATTTGACCGTCCTCGTCCCGACCTACAAGCGGCCGGCGAAGCTGGGGGAACTCCTCGACAGCATTTTGGCGCAGACCGATTCGGTTCGGCGGGTCGTGGTCGTCGATGGCGGTGGTGACGCACGGGATGTCTGTGAAGCGTACGCCGGTCGGCTGCGTGTGGACTACTTCGTTTGCGAACCGCCCGGACAGATCCGGCAGCGGAATCACGGGCTGGCCCAGCTCGACGGGAATGATCGGCTGGTGGCCCTCCTGGACGATGACATCGTCATGGAACCCTACGCGGTAAACGAGATGATCGCGTTGTGGAATCGGGCTCCTGTGGAGACCGTTGGAGTCGCGTTCAACATCATCAACGGCGATCCCGAGAAGTACACTGTTCTCAAGGGTCTGCTCGGCATCTGCGCAAAGGAGCCCGGGCGGGTTCTTCGCAATGGAATGACAAGCGCGATCTCCCACGCCCGTGAAGACACGCAGGTACAGTGGCTGCCCGGAGGCGCGACCGTCTGGCGCAGCGATGTCCTTCTCAGCCGTCCCCATCGCGAAGTCTCGGCGCGCTGGGCGATCGCTGAGGATCTGGTCTTCAGCTACCCCCTGGGGCAGCAGTTTCCGATGTTTGTCTGCGCGAGTGCCGAAGTGCATCATTTGCACATTTCGGACTATGGCAGAGCCCGGGCCGACAGGTATCACGGCAAGGTTCAGACGCTGTGGACTTACCATTTCGTGGCGACGAACCCGCGTCTATCGCGGCTCTTCTTCTTTTACACGCTCGGGGCCCGCCTGCTTGGCAAAGTGCTCAGAGGGGTGTTCAGGTTGTCGCGTGCGGACCTTGAGTTTGCGGTTGGTCAGGCGATCGCGGTGAGCCAGATTGCGGATGGGGCGCTGACGGGGAAGGCGTCATTTGAACTCCTCGCCGAGGATGATTCCTGATGCCGACGGCCCGGGTCGCGCCAATCGTTCCTGCCCGAACAGAGGCAGTCCCGCCCGGGCAGGGGCAGCTGGTAGAGTTGGCCGCCTGGTTGCTGGTTCCGTGTATCCTGATTGGGACGACGCTGAACCAGCACCCGATTCTCGGGGTCAAGTCGTTCGGGCAGATCGCGATGTGGCTCGCTTTCCTGTCTGCCATCGAAATCGCTTACCGGTGCACACCCTACCGCTGGCTGTTTCCGTTGAGCTTTGGTGCGCTTCTGGTCTCCCGGGCGGCTCGGGTAGTGATTGGCTCCGAGACTGGGGTCACCGCCCTCTACATTGCAGGGATGGCAGGAATATTTGGCCTGGCTTCGGCGTGGGTTGTGGCCAGGCGACCCGCCCTGGTCAGGCGGCAGGTCTGGATTTTCCTTGCCGTCTCCGGGGCACTGATGCTCGTTCAGATGTACGGTCGTCCGGAGATTCTGCACACGTTCAGAACCGATATCCACGACCCGTTCACAGGGCGGGTGATACTCGATGCGCTTTTCCAGCGAGATCCGCTGGTCGGGTACAGCACGCTCCAAGTTCGCCCGGCGGGTCTGCTCTTCGCCAACAACTTCCTTTCGCTCGTGCTCCTCGGCCTTATGGCGGTGAGTTTCGGGCGCTGGCGCGGTGGCGGGCTCGACAAAATCGACTGGGCCCTGGCGCTGGTGGTGGCATTCACGATGTCGAAAATGGTGTTCGTCACCCTGATTCTCTTTACGGCGATCCTGTTTCTCCTGTCCGGGCGCCCCAATCGGCGGCGCATGCTGAAGTTCTGGATGGCCCTGGCCCTCTTCTTGGCACTCTACTACCTGCTGTTCCCCGGCGTATTCCTCTACAACGTCTCGCCGACGAATGCTCTGGTTAACGTCAATGTGCGTTTCGCGGACCTGTCAGCCGTCATTTCGGGGCTGGACATTGCTCAGGTCTCAGTCGAGGGATTTGATGGATCGATTCGCTCCTACACGGTTGAATCCGGCTCGCAGTCTGCCATCTCCCGCCTTGGAAATCAGTTACCCGTGCTCGCTGGGCTGGGACTCCTGATTGCACCGATCTACCTGATTGCGATTCGACGGATCTGGCACGTCGACCAGGCACTCGCTCGCACATCCATCATCGGGGCGGTGGCCTTCCTGGTGGCTCCTCTCACTACGTCCTTCCTTGAGAACCCGATGTATTGGATGATCTTCGGCCTGGTTCTGCTGCCCCTTCACGTGAGGACGCCCGCCCGCCGGTGAGTGACGCGACGGAGAAGGAGCGGAATGGAAAGACTCGGGATGTTCGGAGTGTAGTGATCTATCTGGGTCAGGTCGGGGCAGCCAATCTGTTGCCACTGATCACCCTACCTGTCTTTCTCAACCTGCTGACGACCGACGACTACGGTTATCTGGCACTGGCCACGGCATTCGGCGCGGTAGCCGTAGGCCTGGGGCAGTTCGGACTGCAGCAGGGCTTCGAGAGAGAGTTCTTCGCCCGGGACACTGTGCAGTTCCAGGCTGGCCTCCTTCGGTCGACGCTGGTTCTGGTATCGATCACACTCGCGGCGGTGTTTCTGCTCAGTTGGGTATTCCGGGGTGCCGTAGCGGGGCTGTTCCTGAGGGATTCGGACAAGTCGGGCTTCCTGATTCTGGTCCTTGTTTCGCAGATACTCCAAGCTCAACGGTATTACTTGCTGGTGTTCTTCCGGAATAGAGGAGACGCGGCAGCGCACGCCCTTTTCTCTACCGCTGAGGCGGTCCTGTGGGCAGGGTTCGGGCTGCTCTTCGTGGCGGGCCTGGGAATGGGGGTTTCGGGCATCCCGCTCGGCCAGATCGCAGGTACGGCCCTGGTCATGGTGCCGATGATCCGACATGCGCTTCGAGGGGCGCAGTCCCGATGGGAGGGGGCCGCTCTCAAGGACGCTGTCCGCGTAGGGCTCCCGCTCACACCTCGGGTCCTGGTCAGCGTTGCCAGTTCGCACCTCGACAAGGTCCTGGTCGGACTGATCGCTGATGTCGGCGGGGCAGGGGTATATTCCATCGGCCAACGGTTGGCCTACGTGGTGTTCTCCTACATGACGGCCCTTGAGAACGTCTTTGTTCCGAGAGTTCTCAGGATGATGTTCGAGGGCGGGGATGACGCCCCGGAACGAATCGGACGGTACCTCACTCCGTTTGCGTACTGGTCGATGCTCGTGGCGGCGGTGGTCACGCTGTTCAGCTACGAAGGCCTCCTGATTGTGGCACCCCCGGAGTACCTTGCCGCCACACCAATCATTTCGATTCTAGTCGTACACTATTCTCTGATGTTCTTCAGCAAGCAGCGTCAGTTGGTGTTTGCAAAGAAGACACACGTTCTCTCGATGCTGTCAGTCGTTCTACTGGTGCTGAGTGCCGCCCTGAATATCCCGCTGGTGCGGGCTTTCGGTTCCGTCGGTGCCGCGGCGGGCACGGCTACGGCCGGGGCCATCTATGTCTGGTTGACCTTCCGTCTGTCTCAGAAATACAATCCGATCAGCTATGAAGCAGGGCGGGTCGGGATCATTTTTGGCGGGTTGGTGGCCGTGACGGGTGCGTCGCTCATGCTCTGGTGGGCAGACATCGGGCTTGCGTCTGCCCTGACGATCAAGATCTTCCTAACGGTCACATTCCTGATGGTGGGATGGTGGCTCCGGGTGCTCAATCGTGACACCTTGCACCTGCTCAGGTCCGCTCTTCGCCGGGTGGCCCCAACGACACCCAACTCGTCGGGATCTTCATGACGGTCAACGAATCTCCATCCGACGCGCCAAGGGGGGCCGATTCGGAGCCCGCCGAATCCCCGGGTCCCGGGGCGATTCAACTGATCGCTCTTGTAGTCCGGCATCTTCGTCTCGTTATCGGGATGGGCTTTGTCGTCGGGGTGGCTCTGGGGCTCTATGTTCTCAGCACGCCGAGGACGTTTACGAGCAGGGTGAGTTTCGTTCCACAGGAGTCCAGCCAGCAGGCCCCCGCCTTCGCGGGCCTCGCGGCCCAGTTCGGTGTCAACTTGGGCGGAGGACAGTCGTCCGAGAGTCCCGGGTTCTATGCCGAGCTTCTCAGGTCCCGGGAGCTGTTGTGGCGAATCGCGGAGCGAAACTATGAGGTTCAGACGGACACCGGCCTGGTTGTCGGGACGGTCGCGGGCGTTTTCAACCTCGAATACGACGATCCCGATCGGCGAACGTTCGAGGCGACCAAGCTGCTGGCAGAGATCACGGTTATTACGCCCAACACACGAACGGGAATCGTCGAGATTCAGGTGAAGACGCGATGGCCTGATCTTTCTCGCGATCTTTCCCAGTCTTATCTGGACGAGGTGAACCGCTTCAATCTGGAAGTCCGCAGGGGCCGGGCCCTAGCGGAACAGGAGTTCGCCGAAGCCCGATTGGAGGAATCGAGGGCAGAATTGAAGAGTGCGGAGGACGGTCTCGAAGCGTTCCTGGAGCGAAACCGCATTGCCAGTTCACCGCAGTTGGAGATCGAACTGGATCGCCACCGACGTCAAGTGGACGTCCGCCAGCAAGTGGTCATATCCCTTTCATCCTCCTATGAACAGGCCCGAATCGATGCCGTACGCAATACTCCGGTGATTGCGGTGATTGAGCCGGCTCGTCGCCCGACCGTAGGCGATGCGCGGGGCACGATACGAAAGAGCGGTGTGGCTGCTGCGGCAGCAGGGATTCTGGCACTGCTATTCTCGCTGCTGCTCGAGCGCTTTCGGTTCGCGCGGGACAAGCAGGATCCGGAGCTCGAGGAACTCGCGAGAAACCTGGGAGAGCTGAACCCGTTCAACCGGCGCTAGGGGCAGTGATGAGTCCGAGGGCGCCCTCCACCGGGCCTGAGAATAACAGGCCAGGTGGACACTGCCCCGTTTGTCGGGGCCACGACCTGAGTGTCGTGCGTGCCTACCGCGGGAGATCCGAGATGCTCCGAGGTGGATCCTTGGCTCAATGTTATGGGTGCGGGTTTCATTTTTGTTCTCCAATGCCGTCGCAGGAGGCGTTGGCCGCCTACAACGCCCACTACTTCGACGAAGCCCATGCGGGAGTTGCCGAGGCGGAATCCGCACGGCCCTTCCATCGGGCCATCAATCATCTGCGCTTCCGACATGTGGCCAGGCATTTGGAGGCTGTGCAGGACGGCCTTCGGGTTCTGGAGGTGGGCCCCGGACTGGGCGATTTCGCCCACCACATGACCACCTTCATGCCTTCGACGAAATACTCGGTGGTCGAATCGGACGATTCGTGCAGGTCCGCCCTCGCCAAGCTTGGCTATCGGCATTGGTCTGCGCTTGATCAGGTCCCAGCCGACGAAAAGTTTGATCTGGTGGTAATGTCTCATGTGCTCGAGCACATGTCCGATCCTGTCGCGGAGTTGACGAGGCTAAGAGGATTCATGGCGCCTGGAGCCATCCTCTTTATTGAGGTTCCATGTCGGGATTGCGAGCACAAGCCGAGTGACGAGCCTCACCTCCTGTTTTTTGACAAGGAGCCCATGGCGAGGTTGTTGTCCGAAGTCGGGCTAGAGCCCCAGGAAATTTCCTGGCACGGGAGGAGTATTCGTTACCTGCGGCGCCACAAGGGATTCATGGACAAGGTGCTCCGTCGGATCGGAGCGTTAGCCGTTCGTCGGGGGTTGCTGCCGATCTCGGCTGACCTTGCTGCAATCCCGGATCCGGCCGACCGCGCTGCAGTCTGGGCGTTCAGGGCCGACCGCACGTCGGATGAACCGGCATGGTGGCTTCGGACCGTCGCCCGCATGCCCGCCCGAAATGGAATCGATTCCTGAAACAGATGACAACTGAATGAACGCACATACCAGTAAACTGTTCGACGTTGAAGGCCGCGTCATTGCCCTTACCGGTGCGGGCGGCTTCCTCGTTGGCGAGATGGCGCGGAACTTCGGGCGCGCCGGTGCCCGGATAGCCGTGCTGGACGTACGAATTGAGGATGCCGAGAAGGTTGCATCTCAGGTCAAGGACGTGGGCGGTGAGGCCATGGCCCTCGCGCTCGACGTCCGACACAAGGATGCCTTTGCCTCCGCTCTCGATGCGATCCTGAAGGAGTACGGCAGCGTTCACGGTCTCCTGAATGGCGCGGGCCTCAACGCCCCGACTCCGTTTCTCGAGATTGGCGTCGAGGAATGGGAGGATATCCTCCGCGTCCAGCTGACTGGTACCATGCTGGGATGCCAGGTCTTCGGTGAGCGCATGCTTCAGCAGGGGAGCGGCAGCATTGTGAACATCAGCTCGGCCTCGGCCGGTCCCCCGCTGTCCAAAGCTTTCACCTACTCGGTTGCCAAGGCCGGTGTATCGAACCTGACCCAGAATCTGGCCCGTGAATGGGCGACCGCCGGCGTGCGTGTAAATGCCCTGCGGCCCGGATTCTTTCCTACCGAGTGGAGCCAGAAGCACTTCATCGACGCCAAGCGCGAGGCGCAGATTCTCGGGCACACGCCGATGGCACGGTACGGAAAGCCGTCGGAACTGGTCGGGGCAGTCCACTGGCTCATGTCGGATGCGGCGAGCTTCGTAACCGGGGCCGAGATCACAGTAGACGGCGGCTTTACCGCCATGACCATTTGAGATGCCGGAGACTTCTGTGAAGAACGCAATCGTGACAGGTGGCGGACGCGGAATCGGAGCCGAAATCACACGGGCCTTTTCGGCGGCAGGCTATCGAGTGGTTGTCGCCTCCCGTTCGGATTCCGGCATTCCTGCCGAGCTTGGTGATCAGGTCCGTCACATTGCCTGTGATATCACTTCGCCCGAGTCGATCAGGGCGATGGTCGTGCAGGCGGTAGGCTGGATGGGTGGTGTCGACGTTCTGGTGAACAACGCGGGCTTTTCTGGCTGGCGCCGCGTCGAGGACGTCGATGAGGCGTTCTGGGATCGGATGCTCTCCACCAACCTCAAGGGAACGTTTTTCGCTTCCCAGGCGGTTCTGCCGCACCTCGGTTCAACCGGGGTTATCGTCAACGTGTCCAGCCTTGCCGGAAAGCGGGGGAGCGGAAACAACTCAGTCTACTGCGCCTCGAAATTCGGTGTGAACGGGGTCACCCAGGCATTCGCGAAAGAGCTGGGACCGTCCGGGATTCGTGTGAACGCGGTCTGCCCGGTCTATGTGGAGACTGAGGGGCTCATGGACGCTCTGCAGGAACCGGTCGCGCCTCCAGGCGGACAGAATGTGCGGGAGTACCTGGATGGCTTCGCGGGCACTCAGGCCGCGCTTCGGCGCCTGCCTCGGGGAGACGAGGTCGGATCCCTCTGTCTCTACCTGGCCTCTGACGCCGCTTCGGCGGTTACCGGACAGTGCATCAACGTTGATTGTGGAGTCCTTCCTCAATGAGCACCGAAAGGAAGGACACGGTCGTGGCTGTGGTCCCGGCCCGGATGGCCTCCTCGCGCTTCCCGGGAAAGCCTCTGGCCATGATCGCAGGGCTGCCCATGGTTGAGCATGTGCGCCGCAGGGCCGGCCTCGCCCGCACGGTGGATCGGGTCGTTGTCGCCACCTGCGATAAGGACATCATGGCTGCCATCCAGGGATTCGACGGCGCCGCCGTCATGACGCGAGACACCCACGAGCGGTGTACGGATCGCGTACAGGAAGCGATGGAGTCAGTCACGGGCCGAATCGTGGTGATCGTCCAGGGAGACGAGCCGCTACTCGATCCCGCGACGGTCGATGCCGTGGTCGCCCCTCTTCTGGCCGACCCGGACCTCCTGTGCACCAACCTGGTCTCTCCCCTGAGCGGGCCGGAAGATCTGTCTGACCCCGACGTGGTGAAGGCGTGTTGTGACCTGCAGGGAAACGTCATCTATCTGACCCGGGCGGCTGTGCCGTTCCCGCGCAGTCCGGGACCCGTCCCCGTCTATCGACAGACGGGGATCATGGCCTTCCGTACCGACTTCCTGCACAAGTTCAGCCAGATGGCCGAGTGCCCGCTGGAGCGAATGGAGTCGGTGGATATGCTCCGAGTTCTGGAGCACGGCTATTCGATTCGAGGCGTTCTCTCCGATGCTCCCACTGTCGGTGTGGATCGGCCGGAAGATCTGGTCCGGGCGGAAAGACTCCTGGCTGAGGACCCAACGCAGCGCGCGCTGTTCGAATCCATTCGTACCAACCAGTCGGGCCTTTCTTGATGAAGAAGCTTCGCGTAGGGATCGTCGGGTTCGGATACATGGGCGAGATCCGTGAGTGGACCGTCCGCGACCACCCGAATTATGAGTTGGTGGGTGTGGTTGATCCGGGGTACGAGGACCGTATTCGGAAAGCTGGATACCGTGCCTTCGAGGACTACCAGTCGCTGTGCGCCGAGGGGCTGGACGGACTTTTCGTCTGCACGCCGAACAATGTGACCCCCGAGGCCGTGGTCTACGGTCTGGATCAAGGCCTTCACGTGTTTTGTGAGAAGCCACCGGGGCGTAACCTGGGAGACATCCAGCGGATTCGTGAGGCCGAGGCCCGCAATCCTCAGTGCAAGCTGATTTTTGGCTTCAACCATCGACACCACCCCGGCATAGCCGATGTGCGGGCTCTGATCGCCAGTGGCTCGCTTGGACGCCTTCTGACGGTCCGCGGAGTCTACGGAAAGTCAGGCGGATACGGCTACGAGAAGTCCTGGAGGAACGACCCCGCCGTGGGTGGTGGCGGCATCCTGCTGGACCAGGGAATCCACATGCTCGACCTGTTCCGCTACTTCTGCGGGGATTTTGACCAGGTCGTCGGGCTCCGGGCATCGTCCTTCTGGGATATCCCGGTCGAGGACAACGCCATGCTCCTGCTCCGCTCGGAGAAGGGACATCTGGCCCAACTGCACTCCACCGCGACGTCGTGGAACCACACTTTCCGGCTCGAACTCGGTCTTGAAGGAGGGTACCTCAATGTCAGCGGATTGCTTTCCAAGTCCGGATCCTACGGTCGGGAGACGCTGGTGATCGGGCGACGCCCACCCAATCGGGACCAGGCGGTATCCGTAGGAAATCCCAGGGAGGAGACCACCTACTACGATGACGATCCATCATGGGAACTGGAGCTCGCGCACTGGACCTCCTGCATTCTCGAGGATCGACCGGTAGAGCAGGGAAGTTCGCTAGACGCACTGCGGGTGATGGAGATCATTGACCAGGTATACCAGACCCCTATCGACACTTTGATCCGGGAAGGCGCATGAAGACGATCGTTTCGCTGCAGGATTTGAATCAGATTGAAATCAAGCCGAGCGAGGCTAACGCGCGATTCCTTGAGTTGGTTGAGCAGGACTGCCGGACCCGACTGGCCCCCGGGCCGCTGGCGCCCGTCGACTGTCCCGGCTGTGTCTCGCCCGATTTCAGCGTTGCGTTCCCGCGCTTCGGGCTTGAATACGTTTCCTGCGACGGCTGTGGCACTCTGTATGTGCGCGAACGTCCCAGCTCAGACGCTCTCGACCAATACTATTCGGACGCGGAGTCCGTGGCGTTCTGGGAAGAGGAGATCTATCGCCTCACCCTGGAGTCCCGCCGGGAAAAGCTCGCCGCGCCGCTTGCCCAGTGGGTTCTCGACAGCATTGCCGAGAAGCACCCGCAGGCGGAGCGTCTGGTTGATCTGAGTACCCATGGGGCCCTCCTGCGTAGCGAGATCAAAGCCCTGGGCGGCCCCTCGGATCTGTTGGATGGGCGGGCCGCGTTGGCAGCCGGAGACGTTGACGTCGTCACGGCCTTCGATTGCGTCGGACGCACCCATAACCTTCCGGCTCTGATCAAGGATGTCCACACCGCATTGCGCCCGGGAGGCCTGATGGTGCTGACCGCGCCCGCTGCAAGTGGACTGGAACCGCTGGTCCTTTGGGATCGCTCACCCACGATCATGCCGCCGGACAAGCTCAACCTTCTGACCGTCGAAGGCTTTGAGGCTCTCTTCTCGGCTCCCGAGTGGGAGATCGTTGAGTTGAGTACCCCGGGGCTCCTGGATCTTGAGATCATCCGCCACGTGCTTGATGACTCAACGAGTGATCCGACGTCCCGCTTCCTCAGCTATCTATTCAAAAACCGGCCACAGCGGACGGTGAACAGCCTGGTTGAGTTTCTGCAGATCAATCGACTTGCCTCTCACGTGCGCCTGGTCGCCAGGAAAGCAGCATGAACGATATGAAGCTGGCCCGAGACGTGAAGGATCGACTCGCGCGCGGTGAGGCCTCAATCGGCTCGTGGATGTCCATGGCCCATGTGTCGATTGCTGAGATCGTTGCCCGGGCGGGATACGACTGGGTAGTGGTCGAGACGGAGCACACCGCGATCGACGTGTCAGAGGTGCTCCCGCTACTGATCGCCATTGAGCGCCACGGCGCAGTTCCGATGGTCAGGCTTGCGTGGAACGATCCGATTCAGGCCAAGGCCGTCCTTGATTCCGGAGCTGCTGGCGTACTGGTTCCCATGGTCAACACCTGTGCGGAGGCCGAGGCCGCCGTACGGGCCGTCAGATTTCCGCCGATCGGGACCCGAGGCGTGGGCCTGGCGCGGGCCCAGGGATATGGGCTGGACTTCGCCGAATACGTGGAACGCGCGAACGACGACGTGCTCCTGATGATTCAGATCGAGCACAAGGATGCCGTCGAGAACATCGACGAAATCCTTGAGGTTGAGGGGATCGATGGCACGTTCATCGGGCCTTACGACATGTCGATGTCGATGGGGATTCCAGGGCAGTTGGATGATCCTCGCATCGCGGAGGCCATGGACACGGTCCTCAAGGCAACGCGGGCGAAAGGCCTGATTGCGGGGATTCACCTGGTTCATCCTGACACGGCTGTGACCCAGGTCGCAGACCGACTGAAGGAGGGCTACCAGTTCATTGCCTTGGGTACGGACATTCTTTTCCTGGGGGATGCCTGCCGGGACCTGCACGACCGCGTCAGGAGGACGATCGATGGTGGTGCGTGACATTCGCCTGATCGTTCTGGATTTTGATGGTGTGATCGCGGAGTCGAACGGGGCGAAGGACGAGGCTTTTCACGAACTGTTCGGGGAATATCCCGAGCATGAAGCGTCGATGCTGGCGTTCCACGAAGAGAATTTTTCGTCCCCGCGTATGGTGAAATTTCGGCACTACGCTCAGAACCTGATGGAGGGCGGCGATGAGGACGCGGTGGCGCGAATGGCGACCCGCTTTTCCGAACTGGTCGTAGACCGGGTGGTGGCGACCGAACTGGTCCCCGGTGCGCGGGAGTTCCTGGACCGCTGGAGCCAACGCGTTCCGCTCTATGTAGCGTCGGTTACACCCCAGGATGAGCTCCGCGTGATCGTCCAGCGGAAGGGCCTCTCCCGCTACTTCGCTGGCGTGTTTGGTAATCCGCCCCTTGAGAAGTCAGACGCGATTCGAAGAGCGTTTGAGGCGGAAAAGGTCGACCCAGTGCACACCCTTCTGGTCGGTGACGCTCCGTCGGATTCTGCCGCCGCTCAGACAGCCGGTGTCGGTTTCGTCGGCAGAGTCAGCGAAAAAGGCTTTGGCGAACTAGAGGTAGTGGCGGCATCCGACCTGTTTGGTGTGGCCGAGATTCTTGAACAATGGATGGATTCAGCAGATGTCTGATGGACCTGAGATTTTCGTAACCCTCTCCACGTTTTCGCGCGAAGCTCCGACGCCCAACCTGGCGCTCGAAGCCTCAGGCTACTCGTTCAAGGTGAACGAATCGGGTCGAAGGATTCGTCCCGAGGAAGTGCTGGAGCAGGTGCCCGGAGTGATGGGCCTGATCGCGGGTGTGGAACCCTATAAACGCGAGACCCTCTCTGCTCTGCCCAACCTGAAGGCGATCAGCCGATGTGGCGTCGGCATCGACGCCATCGACTTGGATGCGGCCAAAGATCTCGGGATTGCCGTCCTGAACACGCCGCAACCACCGATCGACGCGGTCGCCGAGCTGACCCTGACCTTCATTCTGGCGCTGCTGCGGGACCTGCCTGCCCTGAGTGACTCGACTCACAAGGGCGAATGGAAACGGCGCACGGGGCGGATCCTTGGCGGTCGGACAGTGGGGCTGATCGGCCTAGGACGGATCGGGCGCCGGACTCTCGAGCTGCTTAGGCCCTTTGGCGTCAGAATTGTTGCGGTCGACCCCGCGGCCGACGCGACCTGGGCCGCAGAGAACGGGATCGAATTGACCGATCTTGACGGCGTGCTTTCCCAGGCTGAGATCGTGTCCATTCACACGGCGGGCGGGAGCGGGCTCAGGCTTGGTGCACGAGAGTTCGGGATCATGCCCCCGGGCGCGTATCTGATAAATACCGCACGTGGAGAGGTCGTTGACGATGTGGCTCTTCGGGCTGCGCTGGATTCCGGCCATCTTGCGGGGGCCGCACTGGACGTTTTTCCCGAGGAACCGTACCATGGTGCGCTTCTCGGGTGCGAAAGGGTGATCGCGACGCCCCATCAAGCCACGCTGACCCTTGAGACGCGTGTCGCCATGGAACTCGAGGCCGTTAACAATCTTGTTAGCTTGCTAGATTTCCAATAATCCAAACACACAGGAAAATCCGTGAGCTATTCCGTAACCTACCTGGCAGAAGCGAAGGCCATCATCGACCTCCTGGATCCGGAGGTCATTGAGAAGATGGCGGCCGGGCTTGCTGCGCTCAGGGAGCGTGAGGGTCGACTCTTCCTCCTGGGTGTGGGTGGGGGTGCCGGGCATGCTTCACATGCCGTCAACGACTTCCGGAAGATCGCCGGAATCGAGGCCTATTCGCCCTGTGACAATGTTTCGGAACTGACGGCCCGCACGAACGACGAGGGCTGGGATACCAGCTATTCTGCTTGGCTCAAGGCCAGCCGGATCCGCAAAAACGACGCCGTGTTCATCTTCTCGGTGGGTGGGGGTGATCTGGAGCGGAACATCAGCGCCAACCTAGTCCGGGCCATGCAGCTCGCCCAGGAAGTCGGCGCCGAGATCTACGGCGTAGTGGGTCGCGATGGTGGCTACACAGCGAAAGTGGCCAACGCCTGCGTGGTGGTTCCGACCGTCAACGCCGAATCCGTCACGCCTCATACCGAGTCCTTCCAGGCACTGGTCTGGCACCTGCTCGTTGCTCATCCGGCCCTGATGGTCGCCTCGAACAAGTGGGAATCGACCGCCACCGCCGAAGTTGTCTGAGCAAACCTCGGTTGATGCAATTGCGACCCGGGTTGCGGCCGAACTGAGTTGGGGGTCCGGCGTTGCCGGTAGCTCGGACTTCGAGTGGCACGATTTTTCTTATGGATTCAGGCTTCGCCGCGAGGACGGTGACGAATCTGTCTATGTCAAATTTCCGCGTCACGATTTTCTGTTCGACCGAGACCGGCCGCTATTCCCTCGCTCGGCGCAAGATTTACGAGAGGCAACTCTGGAATATGAGAGCCTCACCTATCTAGAGTCTGCGCTGAGGAATCGTCCGATCCGCTTCGTGAAACCGAAGCTGTTCCTAGAGGACCTCGGAGGGGTGGTTACCTCCCTGGTGCAGGGCGAGGACGCGTTGCAGCGCCTGCGCTCGCTCGATTCGGCGTCGGCTTCTGGCGATAGCGCGTCTCGGACGGTCATGACTGGTTGGATGTACGAATTGGGGCGCTCGGTCCGGGCGGTTCACGAGTCCGGCGCCGGCGGTCAGACCGCCGTTGGCTGGCACGAGAACCGGGCCAAGATCGTTCGACTGCTGGAGGGTCTGGCGGAGAGAGGTTGCTTCGGGGAAGGTCAGATGAAGCGGTGGTTGGACCTGCTGCCTCCCGCTCCCGAGGGGCGGCCACACGCTTTGGCGACAGTGTCCCTCAAAGGCCTTGATGTTCGGAATTTGATGCTCAATCAGGACGGCCGCCTGGTCTTCCTGGATCCGGGGGCCATCAAACGTGCGCCGCGGGAGGCGGACCTCGCCCGGTTCGTGCTGACGTTGCGGATTCTCTATTGGGGCTCCCCCAAATTCGCACTGGGTAAAGAGATATGTCCGGCTACTGAAGAGGCGTTCCTCGAAGGATATGGCCGGGAACACGTCGATCATGAGGTTCTGGCGTGGTACATGGTCAAGGAAGTCGCCAAGCACTGGCGGATGGCTCATGTCGCCGTGGATGTGAAGGATTGGCTCTCACCTTTTTCCATCTTGGTCAGAAGGCTCTACATTGATCGCCAGTACCGCCGAAAGCTCGATCATTCAATCCGTGTGCTCACAGCCGCGTGACCGCGAGAGAATCCTTGTCACATAGCTCGTCCCCTCCGTCGGATCAGTACCGGACCGAAACGCGTGAGGCTTACCGTAACCGTCAGCGTGCGGAAGCCTACGATCGTCAGTTGCTCGGCAGTCTCTCATGGGCCCGCTTCACCATGTGGCGAGAGATCGGCCTGGTGGCATCATTTATCAAAGGCCGGGTAGGCGATCGGAAGCCTCTGGTTATTGACCTGCCCTGTGGGACGGGCGTCGCAGCTCGGATTTTTCGCGAGCGTGGGTATCCGGTCATCGCTGGAGATATCTCCGCAGAAATGATGGAGGTTGGTGCCCACCGATATGGTGACGCCCTTCGCGGAATGGTGCAGATGGACATTACCCGGACGCCTTTTTCCTCTGGGGCCTTTGAGGCTGCCGTCGTCCTGGGCTTCCTCCACCGGATCCCGGCCGACCTGAAGACGCAGGTCATGAAGGAGATTGGCCGTATTTCGACTGAATTCGTTGTTGTTTCGGTAAGCGTCGATGGTTGGGGCCAGCGCCTGAAGCGCCGAATCGTCCGACTCTTGAAGCCCGGCCATGCGTTCGCTCCCGGACCCGAGGCCTGGGGCACGATTCGCGACATGTTCGAAGATGCCGGCTTCGAGATTCTGGGTGTCAAATCAGTGATGCCCGTGCTATCGGCAGAGAAAATTGTGCTGCTTGCCTCAGCGGGGGACTCGCGGGGCAGCAGGGACTGATGGCCGCACCGCTCCATGTGCTGATCTACGAGCCCTATCCTTGGGGGCAGGTCAGCGGCAACCTGCAGACTCTCACGTTCATGCTCAAGCATGTCTCCCGTGAGGCCGTGCGGTTCACGTTGATGGTTCCGTTCGACGGGGGTTTCCTGGATCTGGCGAAAGAGTACGAAGTGGAAACCGTCGAATTCCCGCCTCCGGATCGGGTGAATCAGTATGGAGGGGCTGCCCTACGCGGCGGCGTAGTGGGACGGTTGCGCACGGTACGGGAGTTGATTGCGTACAACTTCCAGATCCGACGATATCTAAAGGACAATGCGGTCGACGTGGTCTATGCCAACAGCGTTCGGACGGCTGTGACAGTTGGACTCGGGGCCCGCCTCGCCGGCGTGCCCATGCATCTGTACATCAAGGGCGAGCTCGACAACCCAGTGATCGACCACGTCGCTCTCCCCATGGCAACCCGGATCACCTTCTTTTCCGAACAGAACCGGGACGATCGCTATCCGATGTTGATTCGTATGCTGTCGGACCGGATTGACATCCTGCCGCCGGGACTGGATCCCGACGTACTGATGGCTGCCGAGCACGCTTCTGACATTGATGACCTTGGCGTTCGTGGCGAAAAGATCGCGTACGTGGGACAGGTTTTTCCTGCGAAGGGCGTCCATTTCTTGTTGGAAGCCTTTGGGAAGATCGCGCCTCGCTTTCCAGAGGCGCAGTTGGTCTTGATCGGTGATCCCATGATTGACGCCTATCGTGACTACCCCGATCAGCTGAAGCAAAGGGCTGAGGAACTCGGCGTGTCGGATCGAGTGCATTTCCCCGGGTGGCGGCGGGATGTTCTTCAGCTGCTACGATCTATGGACATCTTGGTGCACCCAACTCTGGCGGAAGGCTTTGGGCGTGCGGTCCTCGAGGCGATGGCGATGTGTCTTCCTGTGGTTGCCAGCAAGGTCGGCGGACTTCGCAGCTCGGTTATTGAGGGAGAGACCGGATTTCTGGTCGAGGTCGGTGACGTGGACGCGATTGCCGACCGGATGGTGGCGCTCTTGTCGGACCCCAGCCTTCGCGAGCGCATGGGGGCCGCGGGTCGGACCCGAGTCCACGGAAACTACTTAGTAGGCGACAAGATGGATGAACTGACCGAGATCTGGCAAAGAACTTCGGGGAATGCGCGATGAAGATTGCAATGGTCACTCAGGACGGCTTGTCCACAGTCAATTTCTGCACGCCTTTCGTGCGGCATCTGGCGGCGGAACAGGGGAGCGACATTGAGATCGTCACAATCAGCACCTCTGACATCTACGCAGAGGAGATTCGGGCTCTCGGGACGCGACACTTCGAGATGGACGTCGATCGGTACGCCGATCCTGTCGGCGATCTGCGATACGCTTGGCGCATGTACCGCCTCTTTCGCCAAGAGCCGTTCGACGCTGTGGTCTCTTTCGGAACCAAGCCGAACTCCTACGTGCCCTTCATTGCCAGGTTCGCTGGGGTTCCGGCTGTGATCATGGCCATTCGGGGACTCGGGCGGGTCTTCTCGGGTGGAACCGGAGGGGGAGGAGCGGTGCGAACGGTGCTTGAGACGTTGTACCGTGCCTCAGCCAATGCCTCGGACAAGGTCTGGCTGACCAATGACGGGGACCGTGCGCACTTCGTCGAGGCGGGCCTGGCTCCGTTTTCCAAGACCTTTATGACCCGGAATGGTGTCAATGTCGAGGTCTTTACGCAGGAGGCCGTTCCGGCTGGAAGGGTGAACGAGGTGCGGGCGGAACTGGGACTGGCTCCGGACGACTTCGTGGTGGTCATGGTTGCGCGGATGGTATGGGCCAAGGGGATCCGCGAGTTCGCGGAGGCGTGCCGGGCGGTTAGGGCTGCCGATCCGGCAGTGCGCTTCGTTCTGGTTGGACCCCCTGAAGAGGGCACCCCGAATGCCATTCCAGCGGAATTCATGGATCGGATCGAGCAGGACTACGGGGTCGATTGGATCGGATTCCGGAAAGATGTTCGGGACGTGTACGCGGCGAGCGACGTCGCGGCACTTCCTTCCTACTACAAAGAGGGGGGCTATCCCCGGGCGCTGCTGGAACCGATGGCGATGGCCAAACCCGTGATCGCTGCTGACACGCCGGACTGTAGGGGGCCTGTTGAAGACGGCGTCAGTGGCTATCTTGTTACGCCTCGGGATTCAGGCCATCTCGCCGAGCTGGTCCAGCGACTCAGGAACGACCCCGAACTTCGGGATCGGATGGGACGCGCCGCGCGGCAAAGAATCCACGAAGTCTTCGACGACCGTCTATTCGCTCGAAAAGTCATCAGCGAACTACTACTCCTGACGACTCAGAGTCGTTGAGACCCATACAAGGTGCATTGAAGTGATCGATCGCAAGCAGCAGGAACGAGAGTTCCACGACAACCTTCGTCAGATCAGCGAAGACGAATATGTCGCGGAAACACGCTGGTCTCCGGAGCTGGAAGACACCATCCGGGACAACCCGCTTTGGGTGAACATGAAGTATTACGCGGTTGAGAAGTCAAGCCGTGACTTCGTGGAGCGGTGGTGGGCGGCAAATGTGAAAGGCGTCCGCGTCCTGGACTACTGCTGTGGCAACGGAGAGGATGGGGTCAAGCTGGCCCAGCTGGGAGCGCAGGAGGTGATCGGCATCGACATCTCCCCCGTCTCGGTTGAGAACTCTGCAGGGCTTGCCGAGCGGGAAGGGGTCGCGGACCGGGTCAAGCATCAGGTTGCGGACGCGGAAGAGACCGGCTTTGACGACTCCAGCTTCGATGTCCTGACCGAGTACGGCTCACTTCATCACCTCGATCTCGATGCAGCTTTCAGCGAGATGGCACGGGTCCTGAAGCCCGGCGGGAGCGCGATCTGTCAGGAGGCGGTGCGTCACAATCCTGTGATCCATCTATACAGGAGACTCACGCCGAAACTGCGGACCCCGTGGGAGGTCCCGCACATCCTTGGGCGGTCATCGGTCGGGATCGCCAAGAAGTACTTCGAGAAGGTGGAGATCCATCACTTCCACCTCCTTGGCCTGCTTGCGGTTCCTTTCCGCCGGACCATCCTGTTTAACCCGCTCCTTTCCTTCCTCGATGCTTGTGATCGGGTCGTCCTAAGCATCCCCGGGATCCGCTGGCAGTCTTGGCAGATGGTGATGGTGCTCTCGAACCCCCGTAACAAGCCGGAATGAGTCGTACGACGGAGGATCTCCAGACAGCAGAGATCTCCGGCGCTTCAGGGTGGGGTTCCGGCGGCGCCGTGGTCTGGGTTACGGGTATTTCGGGAGCCGGAAAGACGACTGTTTGTGATGCCCTCGCGAATCTAGTCGGGGATCAGGTTCCGGAACTCGTCCGGATAGACGGCGACGTGGTTCGTGAAGTGTTCGGAGCGGACCTGGGTTACAAAGCGGCTGATCGGGAGATTCAGATCGGCCGGGTTCAGCGTCTCAGTCGAGTTCTAGCGGAGCAAGGGAAGCTGGTACTCGTTGCGGCCCTGTATGCATCCGATGATCTGCTGAGTTGGAATCGGGAACATCTGCCCGGCTACTTCGAGGTCTACCTTGAGGCATCCTTCGATTTGGTGCGCTCACGTGACCCCAAAGGGCTATACCGAAAGGCCGACGCGGGGCAGATGCCTGATGTAGTGGGGATTGACGTTCCCTGGAACGCCCCGAAGCAGCCTGATCTGGTGATTGACGCTTCCCGTCCGGCCACCCCGCGCGAGCATGCGATCTCAATTGCTCGGCGGATTCCGAGATTGAGCCGGGTCCTTACACGGCTCTCTCTCGATTGACATGAAGATTGAACTTTCGGTAGACCAGTTTCTTGAATTGGGCCAGCTCGCCGGGGGCGCCTTCGCCCCGCTCACTGGCTTCATGCACGAGGCGGACTTCAACCGGGTCGTGAAAGAGATGCGTTTGGAGTCCGGCGCCCTTTTCCCCCTCCCGGTTGTGCTGGATCTGGACAAGGATGTCGCTCACTCAGCGGCGGATCATGCTGAAGTCGAGCTTTGGTTCGAAGACCAGCTCATGGGTTGGCTCGAACCAGGCACTCCCTACTCTGCAGACAAGAGGTCGGTCGCGGAGAGTGTTTTTGGGACGTCTGACATAGCTCATCCCGGTGTTCGGTTTCTGTTTGACGGTGGCGACTGGTTACTTGGCGGGAACGTCCGACTATCGCGGCCCGGGGAGGAACGAGCATTCTCAGCAAGCCTTCCCCCTGTGCAGACGCGAGCCCGCTTCCGTGAAAAAGGCTGGGAGACGGTAGTCGGTTTTCAGACCAGGAACGTGCCGCACCGGGCTCACGAGCAACTGCAGCGGGTTGCCCTGGAGCACGTGGATGGGCTGTTCATTCAGCCGCTGGTTGGCCGAAAGAAGGCCGGCGACTACACCCGGGAGGCTATTCTGGCTGGGTACAGGGTCATGGTTGATCAGTTCTACCCCCAGGAAAGAGTCGAGCTCGGCGTCCTTACGACCGCCATGCGGTATGCCGGTCCGAGAGAGGCCGTCTTTCACGCCCTGATTCGGCGGAACTACGGTTGCACGCACTTCATTGTTGGAAGAGACCACGCCGGGGTCGGAGGCTTCTACGGAAAGTACGAGGCTCAGGAGCTGGTAATGAAGCATGCGGAGGAACTCGGAATTCGGATCATGCCGTTGAACGGCCCTTTCCATTGCAAGAAGTGCCAGGGGATCGTCAGCGAATGGACGTG
Source organism: Longimicrobiales bacterium (assembly GCA_029245345.1). Taxonomy (NCBI): domain Bacteria; kingdom Pseudomonadati; phylum Gemmatimonadota; class Longimicrobiia; order Longimicrobiales; species Longimicrobiales bacterium. Next base: position 152,351 of record JAQWPM010000015.1, on the reverse strand, counting down.
TCGGCACCTGATCGAAGCACCTGAATTCGTGGAGCAGATCAGCGGCACCGACGTCCGCGGCTACCTGACTCGCGCAGAAACGCCCCCGTCCTGGATCATGCGCCCCGAAGTGTTCGACGCTGTGAAGGGCCTGGACATGTTTATTGGTGAAAGCGAATGAGCAGCACACGCATCGTCTGCACGATTGGACCGAAAACCTGTTCTGAAGAGGGGCTCCTAGCGCTCCGCGAGGCAGGCATGAGCGTGGCCCGGCTTAACGGCTCCCACGCGGACGAAGACTGGCACAGAAGTGCCGTTGCATTGATTCGCCATACGCTGCCGGACGTCCCGATCCTGCTGGACGTTCCCGGGCGGAAGATTCGGACGGGGCGCCTGAAGCACGAGCCGGCGTTCTCGGTCGGCGAGCGACTGACGCTGACGACGGACCAGGCCGCGGACGGCCTCGGCCGAGTTCCAGTCAACAGCATGACCCTGCATGAGGATCTCAGCCCCGGGGATCGGATCTTTGCGGATGACGGCACGCTCTCGTTCGTCGTGATTGAGATCAACGGGCAGGATATCGTCTGCGAGGCGCAGACCTCTGGACGGCTCCGTAGCGCCAAGGGCATCAACGTACCCCACGTGAAGCTGCAGCAGTCCATAGTTACCGATCGCGACCGGGTGATGATGGCGCTGGCCCATGAGACCGGTGTTGACTACGTCGGTCTCAGCTTTGTGGAGTCCAGTGCCCACATCGATGCGATCAGGGAGCTGAGGACGGGGGACTTCCCAAGAATCGTGGCCAAGATCGAGAATCAGGGTGGGCTGGACCACGCCGCCGAGGTGATTTCCTCAGCGGATGCCATCATGATCGATCGGGGCGATCTGTCGGTCGAGACGTCGATTGAATCGACCGCGGTCAACCAGAAGGAGATCATCTCGTCCTGCACCCGTCAGGGTAAACCGGTGATCGTGGCGACCGAGATGCTCCATTCCATGATCGAGAGCCCCCTCCCGACCAAGGCGGAAGTCAGCGACATCACCAACGCGGTACTTGATGGCTGTGCCGCGACAATGCTGTCCGGGGAGACCGCGGTGGGAGACTATCCCATCGAAGCCGTCTCAATAATGCGCCGGATCTCCGACGTGGCTCTTGGCTACGAACGCCGCCAGCGGCCCACTATGCCCATGCTTCGACCCGTCTCCGAGGAGATCCCCGAGTTGGCGCTGACCGATGCGATTGCGCTGACCTGCAGAAATCTGCCGATCACGAAAATCATCGCTGTGACGATGTACGGTTTTGCAGCCCGGATGGTTGCCTCGTCCCGCCCGGTGCAGCCGATCATCGCGGTGACGAACGTGGCGGCAGCAGCCCGGAGCTTCAACCTCTATTTCGGGACGGAAGGCGTGTATGTGGACCTTCCCTTCGATCGGACGTCCACATCCCACATCACCGGCTGCCTGAAGCACCTCTGGGATACGGGTCGGATTGATGGGGACGACGTCATCCTGGTAACGGCCCTGGCGTATCCGAACTCAGGAAGCAGGATGAACATGATCGAGACGCATCACGTTGACGACCTCGCTCAGGCGCTGGGCTGGCCGCCACGCCAAGACTCCTAGACGGACCTGGCCAGGATCATCACGCCGGTCGCTAGGAGCAGGAGCGAAAGCATCCGGCGGTACACTGTCGCTGTGGTCTTTCGGTAGAAGAAGTGCTCGACGACGCCAAACACGGTTACGCCAACCGCAATGTTTCCCGCGGTCTCGAGTGAGACGAGGCGTTGACTGGCCCCGGACGCAATCAGCGTGGCCAGCTGGACAACTGCAAAAATGGCATAGCCTGCGGCGATGGTGGGTCGACTCTCTTCTTTTTCGTGCCCAGCTCCATACACGAAAGCAGTGAGAAGCGAGCCGCCGAGGTTGGTCAGTCCGTGGACCAGCCCCATGACAACCATGAACGCGCTACGCCGTCGTGTTGCAGCCTTCATCAACCTCTCCGACAACGACCAGACCTCGCCCGACGCGATAAAGACGATCACGACCCCTACCACGGGGTCGATGGGCAGAGAAATTCTCAGGGTCAGCCAAAGGGTCACCGCGATCGCCGGCAGCGAGTAGATGGCCAGGCTCCGCAGGACGTCCCGGTCCACCTTGTCCGGTTCGGAAGCGATCTGAAGCAGATTGATGGCGAGAGAAACCGGCAGCAGTGTCTGCAGGGCATCCGCGAATCCAAATCCGAGAAGCAACAGGGTGGGCGTCCCGAACAACAGCACACCCACGCCGAACATCGACTGGATGATCGCCGTAAAGGCGATGGTGGCTGTGACGGAGAGAAGCATATGCTCGGTTGCCTGAAGGGTTGGCCGCGGTGTGATTCGGCCGGGACGCCACATGGATATCGCACCCGAAATGGCCGCTGACCGCCGAGTCTATAACGTTCGAAGGAATCCAGACAGAGGGCGGACGATCGATTCGGTCCATGCGCTTGCGCCGGCCCGTCGGAAAGACTTGATTAGCGCGCGTCCGCCCTTCGGGACCGAGGGCGCCGGAGGTCGTGACCGACCCTGGATCGCCCGGGGGGCGGGTCCGGGAAGAGGCCAATCCGGCTCGATCATCGCTCCAGGCTGAGACTTTGCGCTCCAATCCTACTCCAGTTTCGCACAACAATGCGCCTCATTTGACCGGTTTGTGCCGCGGCGGGCGTGGGCTGATTCGAGCATTCAACCGAGTACAGCCATGTGCGGCGTAGCCGGTGTCTTCACCCCCGGTGGGGGTCTTCCTGCGGAGACACATGAGCGCATCAGCCGCATGGCGCGGTGCATGGTGCACCGTGGCCCCGACCACGAAGGGCTCTGGGTCTCCGAGGACGGGGCCGTGGGCCTGGCGCATCGACGCCTGTCCATCATCGATCTCTCTGCCGATGGCAACCAGCCGATGGCGAGCCCTTCCGGTCGGTATCGGCTGAGCTACAACGGAGAGGTCTACAACTACCTCGAGTTGCGCGCGGAACTGGAGGCGAGGGGACGCTCCTTCCAGACTCGGTCCGATACGGAGGTCCTCCTTGCCGCATTTGAGGAGTTTGGTCTCCTCCCGGCCATCGAGAAGGTGCACGGGATGTTTGCGATCGCGGTCTGGGACGAGCAGTCGCACGTGCTCTCACTCATCCGGGATCGGGCTGGAAAGAAGCCCCTGTACTATTCGATTTCGGACGGACGCCTGGTTTTCGCTTCCGAGCTGAATACGATGAAGTCGGCCACCGACATGGGTGGTGTCGATCCGGAGTCGCTTCATCATTACCTGACTCTGGGTTACGTCCCGGGGCTGTCGACGATTTACAGGAAGATCCGCGAAGTTCCGGCCGGCGGCTACGTGGAGGCCGACGCCAAGCTCGATCTGAGACAGGGGCGCTACTGGTTACTGCCGGCTCCCGCCCCCGAAATGGCAGGGCTCAGCTTCAAATCTGCGGTGGACGCGACCGAAGAAGCTCTTACCGAGGCACTGCGGATCCGTCTCCGCGCCGACGTACCGGTCGGGGTATTCCTGTCTGGCGGCATCGACAGCGGACTTCTGGTTGCCTTGGCGGCGGGAATGGTCGACCAGCCACTGAAGACGTTCACGATCGGCCTAGGCGAGGCGGCCTACGACGAGAGCGGGCTTGCTCGGCTCGTCGCGCAGAAATATGGGACGGACCACACGGAGATCCGTCTTGATCCGGACCCCGAAGCGCTGTTGCCTCGGGTCGTTGCCGCGTATGGGGAACCCTTCGCCGACCCGTCGGCACTTCCTTCTTTTGCGGTTGCTGCCGCTGCTTCGTCCGACCTGAAGGTGGTCTTGAACGGTGAGGGGGCGGACGAACTCTTCGCCGGATACCGGCGAGCATGGGCTGTCCGGCGCGCGCAGCAGGCGAGCGCGTTGTTCTCGATGCTGCCCAAGGCTCTCGTCGATGGGGTTCACTCCCATTTGCCACGCCCGCGGGGTCATCGCACCCCTTACGCCTTGGGCTTTCGCTTTCTCAAGGGAGTCCTGTGCCCGCCGGGTGAACGGTACCTGACGTGGTCGAGCGATGGCTTCTCGGAGGCCGAAAAGCAGGCTCTTTACCGGAGTCCTACTTCAGTTCGACCGACGGCCCAGTTTCTCGAGGAGGAGTGGGAATGCCTCCTCCCCCGTGAAGAGCTTGCCCGCTTCATGGCCCTCGACCTGTCCGTCGGAACGGGGGACTGCCTTCTGTTCAAGATGGACATTGCGACAATGGCGAGCAGCCTTGAGGCGAGAAGTCCATTTCTGGACCACGGCGTCATGGAATTGGCTGCGCGGCTTCCGCGAAAGCTCCACTTCAGGGGCAAGCGCACCAAGCCGATCCTGCGAGCTCTCGCAGACCGGCTCCTTCCCCACGGAGTGGCTCACGCTCCCAAGCGGGGCTTCGAAATCCCTCTCGCGGACTGGGTGGACGGGGCGTTTGCTGGCACCATCCGCGAGTCCCTGATGGACAGCGGCTTCATGCGCGAGAACTTCCGGGCTGCCGAGATGGTAAGGGTCCTGAACGACTCCGCCGGTCTTGGCCGGGAACGCCGTGCCAGACTCCTCTGGATCCTCTTCATGCTCGCCCAATGGGCCGAGGCCTGAACAACCGGTCCGTTTCCGCGTTTGTGCCCTCAATTACCTCTCGGTCGAGCTCGTTCGGCTCCCCCATCCTCCGGTCCTTCTTGCCTCGTCGCACAAGCTGTGGCACCCTTTGCCTCGGTGACCGCCTTCTTTTTTGTCGGTTCGGTGTTGTGTTCCCACACCACCTTAGTTGAGGTCGGATGTCACTTCAATTTTCAACTAAGTTTTGGACACGCTCGCTACGGACGCAGCCCTGTATTCGGCTGCCAGCCAACATCTCTCAACAGCTGGTCCCGATGACGCTCGACTACACCGAATTGACGGAGGTCTCCGGTGACGATGTGACCCGCGAGCAGGTCGAGCGGATGGCTCGTCGCTACTACTGGGCCGGAGAATATTGTTGCGGCCGAGACGTCCTAGAAGTCGCCTGCGGCGCCGGTCAGGGGGTGGGGTATATTGGCTCGCTCGCTACCTCCGTGCGGGCCAGTGATATTTCTGAACCGCTCCTTTCCGTTGCCCGTGGCCACTACGGCGACCGCTTCGTTTTTGGGCAGTTCGACGCCTTGGAGATGCCTTTCGAGGCGGACCGGTTCGACGTCGTTCTGCTCTTCGAGGCCCTCTATTATCTGCCCGATGTGGACGGATTCTTCGATGAATGCCATCGCGTTCTCCGGCCGGGCGGCCACCTCTTGATCGCCACCGCGAACAAAGACCTTTTCGATTTCAATCCCTCGCCGCACAGCCACCGCTACCTTGGCGTGAGCGAGCTCTCGAAAGAGTTGTCCGCCAGGGGGTTCGATGTGACTTTCTTTGGCGATACGCCTGTTGCCACGGTCGGATTGAGGCAGCGCGTTCTTCGTCCGGTGAAGGCCGCGGCCTCCAGGCTCGGCCTGATCCCGAATTCGATGCGAGCGAAGAAGTTGCTTAAGAAGTTGGCGTTTGGCGCACTGATCCCGATGCCGGCTGAGATTGACGTGGACACCGCGCCGAAGCTCCCGCCTCAGGCGCTGGCTGCCGACCAGTCGGATCAGCAGCACAAAGTGATTTTCTGCGCCGCCCGAATGGCCGACTGATTGCCCCCCTCATCCCCTACTCCAGCCCAATGACAGTCATTCGCCAGATTCCGTTCTTCCCCTACTCCGAACTCTTCACTGCCCAGGAAGAGGAAATCCTGGCCATCATGACGGACGTTTGCCGGCGTGGCGCGTTCATCATGCAGAAGGACCTGAGAGATTTCGAACAGAACGTCCGCAACTTCACCGGTGCCAAGCATGTGCTGGGAGTAGCAAACGGAACCGATGCCCTCATCATCGGCCTCAAGGCCTGTGGCGTTGGTCCGGGAGATGAGGTGATCATGCCGTCGCACACCTACATCGCGACCGCGGCCTCGGTCCACATGGTCGGAGCGACGCCGGTTCTTGCGGAGTGCGGTCCGGAAAACATGCTGGATCCGGGTGATATCGAGCATCGGATCACCCCACGTACGAAGGGGATCATGCCGGTCCAGGTGAATGGACGGACCTGTGACATGGACGCCATTCAAGCCATCGCAGAGCGTCACGGACTCGAAGTCTACGAAGATGCTGCGCAGGCACTTGGATCGAAGTTCAAGGGCCGGTGCGCCGGGACATTCGGGCGCTTCGGCACCATCAGCTTCTACCCGGCCAAGATGCTCGGATGCTTTGGTGACGGTGGCGCGATCTTTACGAATGAGGACGATCTGGCCCGTGAGATGGGGCTGCTGCGGGACCACGGTCGGAATGAGCACGGCCGGGTCGTTGCATGGGGCCTGAATTCGCGGCTGGACAACGTTCAGGCGGCCGTGCTCGACTTCAAGTTGAAGAGCTATCCGCAGGACATCGAGCGGCGGCGTAAGATCGCCGCGCTCTACCATGCGGGCCTCGGTGACCTGGATCAGGTCCAACTCCCGCCGGCCCCCGATGCTGACCCGCGCCACTTCGACGTGTATCAGAACTTCGAGATGCAGGCGGACCGTCGCGACGAACTGCGTGCGTATCTGCTGGAGCGGGGAATCCGTACGATCATCCAGTGGGCGGGCACGCCGGTCCATCAATTCTCGGAACTCGGTTTTGATGTAGACCTGCCGCGAACTGAGCGCTTCTTCGAACGCTGCATGATGCCGCCGATGAACACTGCACTCAGCGACGACGACGTGGCGTACATCGTCGAGTCGATTCACTTGTTCTACGGAGCCTGATTTGATGGAAGGGCAGCTTCCCGGAGTTCTCGCTGATCCGACCCAGCTTCACGAACCGATCGACCTGAGGGGCACCACCCTGGAGGTCCTCGAACCGCTCACGCGAGGGATGGTGACCATCCGGATCGCCGAGCGGATTCTGGCCAAGGCCCGCGAGGACGGTCTGATCGGTGGACCGGTCCACCTGGGGGTTGGTCAGGAGGGCGTAGCGGTTGGGGTCTCAGCGCTGCTGAGGAAGACCGACAGAATCTTCGGCGCGCACCGCTCCCATTCCCATGTTCTCGCGTTGGGCTCGAGCCCCAGGAAGCTCTTCGCCGAGATTCTGGGAAAGGACACCGGTCTGTCCCGGGGGATGGGTGGGTCGATGCATCTGTGGGATGAGCCGAACGGGTTCATGGGCTCCGTGCCCATTGTCGCCGGGACCGTTCCGCTGGCCGTAGGTGCAGCTCACGCGGAACGAATGAAGGGTACGGACAACATTGGCGTGTCCTACCTCGGCGACGGTGCGTGTGAGGAGGGAGCCGTTCATGAGTCCATGAACCTGGCCCGCATGCTGAATGCGCCGGTGATCTTCGTAGTCGAGAACAACCTGTTCTCGAGCCACATGTTCATCGATCTCAGACAGCCCAGCAATATGACTGCGCGGTTCGCGGAAGCTCACCGGATCCCATTTGAGATCGTTGATGGCAATGATGTGCTTGCCGTGAAGGAAGCTTCGGAGCGGCTCGTGGCGGCTGCGCGCCGAGGAGATGGGCCGGGCTTTCTTGAGGCGGTTACCTATCGGTGGTACGGACATGTCGACTTCCGCGAGGATATCGATGTGGGCGTCGCGCGCTCGGCCAAGGATGTAGCGAACTGGAGGGCCCGGGATCCCATCGGCAGGCTGGCTCGGGCCATGGCTGCCGCAGGATTCTGGTCCGAGTCCGACCAACAGGCGCTGGAAGGCGAGGTTCGGCTCGCCCTTGAGTCGGATTGGGAGGAAGCGCTCGGCGATCCCTATCCCGAAGAGTCCGCACTCATGGACAGGGTCTACTCCGCCGGGAGGACCCGGGGATGAGCCAGATGACATCCTACTCATACGGCACGGCCATGCGAGCGGCCTTCGAGTACCTCCTCGAGAACTACCCGGAGGTGTTCATCATCGGCCAGGGACTCTGGAGCCCCTGGTACGTGGGCAACACGATGACCGAGCTCGAGAAGAAATTCGGCAAGGAACGGGTTATCGACACGCCGGTGTCCGAGCTCGCCTGTACCGGCGCGGCAGTTGGTGCCGGGCTTTCGGGCATGAAGCCGATCGTGGTCCACCCACGCCTGGATTTCATGCTTTACGGTCTTGATGCGGTCGTGAATCAGGCGGCCAAGTGGTCTCATATGTTCGGTGGTCAGGCGAGTCCGAATGTGACCATCCGTGGAATCATCAACCGAGGTGGTGAACAGGGGGCCCAGCACTCACAGGCGCTCCATGCCTGGTTCGCTCACATCCCGGGCCTCCGAGTCGTAACTCCTGCAACGGTGGCGGATGCGCGCGACCTGATGATCGCTTCGGTGCTGTCACCCAGTCCGGTCATGTTCATCGATGATCGCTGGCTCTATGACCTTGAGGACGAGCTGCCTCCGGTCCAGGAACTGGATCTGGCCACGATCGGACCTGCTCGCCTCAGGCAAGGGGACGACGTGACCCTTATTGGTTCAGGATACTCCACTCAACTCGCGCTCGAGGCGGCAGACGCACTCGCGGATCGTGGGATCTCCGCGGACGTCGTCGACCTCCGAGTCCTGAACCCCTTCCATCCCACCGAGATCGTGGCCTCCGTTCGCCGAACGGGTCGCCTGATGGTGCTTGATGGCGGGTGGAGGACCTGTGGGATGGCCGGAGAGGTGATTGCTTCGGTGACGGAACGCGTCGCACCTGCCGAGTTCAAGGCATCTCCTGTCCGCGTCACCCTGCCCGATGCGCCTGCACCGACCTCAAGGGTACTTGAGGCGATCTACTATCCCCGTCTCGAAGACATCGTGGCAGCTGCCAGCATCCTTTGCGCCCCTGGTTCCGCGTGATCAAGCGACTATTTGACATCCTGGCGTCCGCGACCGGACTGCTTCTGGCGAGCCCGGTTCTGCTGCCCGTCATGTTTCTGGTGTGGTGGCAGGACAAGCATTCGCCGTTCTATGTGGCCGACCGAGTTGGACGTGACGACATGACGTTTCGCATGGTCAAGTTGCGCTCGATGGTCATCAACGCCGACAAGTCAGGCGTGGATTCGACCAGTGCTTCCGATCGGCGCGTCACTCCCGTCGGCCACTTTATTCGGCGTTCCAAACTCGATGAACTGACTCAGCTGTGGAATGTCCTGATCGGGGATATGAGCCTCGTTGGGCCGCGCCCCAACGTGAAGCGTGAAACCGACCTGTACACGTCGGTCGAGCGCCATCTTCTGGACGTGAAGCCGGGCATCACCGATTTCGCTTCGATCGTCTTCTCGGATGAGGGCGCCATTCTGAAGGATCAGGATGATCCCGACATCGTCTACAATCAGTTGATCCGTCCGGGGAAGAGTCGGTTGGGTCTGTTCTATATCGAGCATCGCTCCCTCGGAATCGACATTCAGGCCTGTCTCCTGACCGCCGTGGCTATCGTCTCCAGGGAGCGGGCCCTGAAAGGCCTTCAGTCCGTTTTGAAGCGCCTTGGTGCGCCGTCGGATCTGCTACAGTTGGCCAGCCGGGTGGACCCTCTGGTCCCGCAGGTGCCACCGGGCGCCGACACCGTGGTGACCACACGAGCCTGATTCGGCCGGGGGACACCTGGCCGGGCTTTCATTATTGCTGGCTTCCGCGGCGGCTGAGGGGGCATCGAGCGTGGTAGGGCGCTGTCCTCGGTTCCTCTACAGTCATCACATGTCAAACTCGAGGAACGCCGCACGGCGGCAGATCGCTTAGGGAATCGCCGCCTGGGATCGAGGCGACTACACCGAGGCGCTTGAAGTCTTCGATGAAGTCGTCCGAGGCTACCCCAGGTTTCCTGATGTACACAACAAGCGGGGGCTCTGTCTGGCGCTGTTGGGGCGTCCAAGAGAGGCTGAGGTCGCGTTCCTCCGCATGGACCTCTTCCACGGGGAGATCTTCGTCGTTGCCGCCGACGGTGACGTGAAGGCGCTCCCCACCGGTGCCACGCCCATCGACTTCGCGTACTCAGTGCACACAGAGGTCGGGCAACACTGCGCCGGAGCCAAGGTGAACGGCCGCATCGCGCCGCTGTCCCCTGAACTCAAGAACGGCGACACGAGCGGAGGGCTTGGGGGACACTTGTTCGCGAAGCCGGTGGCAGGAGGCGATGGCTAGCACAGCTTCTCCGGAGCGGCGCCGCACCCCTGATCGATTGAGGAAGGCTTCGAAACGCAACGCGCGGCGCTTACCAGACCCTGGCTGGTGACCCCGCCCAATAATTGACCCACCGCCCCTCCCGAGCGATCCTACACTAGTCGAATTCTATGGGACAAGGTCGCCAGCAACGCATGTCACAAGTCGCCCTAATCACCGGTATCACAGGCATGGTCGGTTCCCACCTTGCCGACTATTTACTGAAAGAAACCGATTGGGACATGGTCGGACTCGCGCGATGGCGAAGCCCGCTCGACAACATCGAGCATCTCCTCGACCAGGTGAATCGCGGCGAGCGCATCCGGCTCGTGTATGGGGACCTCAGAGACTACCTGTCCATTCAGTCGGCTGTTCGCGAATCGAAGCCCGACTACGTGTTTCACTTGGCCGCTCAGAGTTATCCCCAGACGTCGTTCTCGGCCCCGTTGGACACGCTCGAGACCAACATCCAAGGCACTGCACACGTACTGGAGGCCATTCGACACGATGACAACATCGACCCCGTCGTGCACGTCTGCGCTTCGTCCGAGGTGTTCGGTCGTGTTCCGAAAGAGTCCCTCCCGATCCACGAGGATGTCACGTTCCACCCCGCGTCCCCTTATGCGATCTCGAAGGTTGGGACCGATCTTCTAGGCCGGTACTACGCGGAGGCCTACGGAGTGAAGGCGATGACGACCCGGATGTTCACGCATACCGGACCGCGACGAGGAGACGTGTTTGCTGAGTCGACCTTCGCCAAACAGATCGCGATGATCGAAGCGGACCTGATCCCTGCCGTCGTGAAAGTCGGCAACCTCGATTCGATGCGGACGTTCGCCGATGTGCGTGATGCGGTGCGGGCCTATCACCTGCTGGTCACCCACGATCCGCAGCCGGGAGAGTACTACAACATAGGCGGCGAGCATTCGTGCACCGTCGGTGAAATGCTCGATACGCTCATCGCATTCAGCACCCGGGACGATATTCAGATCGAAACCGATTCCGAGCGACTTCGTCCGATTGATGCCGACCTACAGATCCCGGACACTTCGAAGTTCCGCGATCACACGGGTTGGGTGCCGGAGATTCCATTCGAGACCACGATGCGTGACCTGCTTGAATATTGGCGCGCGCGGGTTCGCCGTGGCCAGAGCTTCCTGACGCGGTAGAGCCATGATCATCACGCGCGTTCCTTTCCGCGTCTCCCTTTTCGGAGGCGGAACCGACCTTCCGGTCTGGTTCGAGAGGCACGGCGGTGCAGTCCTCTCCACGTCCATAGACAAGTACTGCTATGTCACCGCTCGCCCGCTTCCTCCGTTCTTCGACCACCGGGTGCGGCTGACCTATTCGCGGATTGAGCTGGTTAAGGAACTCTCCGAGATCCAACACCCACTCATTCGAGCCGCGCTCGAGCGCTTTGGTCGAACGGATATCGAAATCCACTACGACGCTGATCTTCCGGCGTGGAGCGGACTCGGGACCAGTTCCGCATTTGGTGTTGGCCTGGTGGGCGCGCTTGGAGGCTTGGAAGGGCAGATGTTCTCCCGGAAGGATCTCGCGATCGAGGCCATTCAGTTAGAACGTCACGTGCTGAAGGAGCCCGGTGGCTACCAAGACCAGGTCGCGGCCGCATACGGGGGCTTCAATCACATCGAGTTCCACCCCACGGGTGACTTCACCGTTCATCCGCTGGTACTCTCGCCCGAGCGACTTCAGCTGCTCCAGCGGTCTTTGATGCTTTGCTACATCCCCAATCTCCGGAAAAGTGGGGACGTATCACCCGCCAACAACTACGAGCCCGACAAGTATGATCACCTTCTGGAATTCATACACGGGTCCGTGAAGACGGCGCTTCGGATACTGTCTGGGGGAGAGCTGAGAGACTTGGGAGAGCTGTTGCATGAGACGTGGCTCCGGAAGCGGGAGCTGCCAGGGACCTCCAACGAGACGATCGATCAGATCTACGAGGCGGCCCGCTCTGCGGGCGCTACCGGGGGGAAGATCCTAGGCGCTGGCGCCGGCGGCTTCATGCTGCTCGTGTGCCCTGAAGAGCATCAGGGTGCGGTCCGTGAGAAACTCTCCGAACTGCTCTTCGTGCCGTTTGCATTCGACCGTTCGGGCATGCAGGTGCTTCACTACGAAGTGGCCGACAGCCTTCGCGGGGGGTCGTAAACGATGGATCTCGCTGGACAGCGGACCCTCGTCACGGGAGCGACAGGGCTCATTGGGAGGAACCTCGTCGCTCGTCTGGAGTCGCTTGGCTCGGACGTCGTGGGCGTGGGAAGCGAGCACGACCTCCGCGACGCAACGGTCGCACGAACGCTCCTAGCCAAAGTGCGGCCGACCGTTGTCTATCACCTCGCAGCCCGTGTCGGCGGCATCTACGCGAATGCAACGCAGAAGCCCGGCTTCTACCGCGACAATGTCCTGATCAATACACACACGGTGGATGCCTCGGTCGATGCTGGGGTTGAATATTTTTTCGCCATGGGCACGGGGTGCGCCTACCCGAAGCGCCTAGAGCAGGAGACCCTCCACGAGGAGGCTTTTTTGGACGGAGTCCCGGAGGTGACGAACGATGCGTATGCGTATGCGAAGCGCGGGATGCTCGTGCACCTCGAGGCGTTGCGGGAGGAGTCTGTCCTCGAATCGTGCTACTGCATTCCCGCCAACATCTATGGGCCCCACGACAACTTCCATCCCAAGCACTCCCACGTAGCGCCGGCTCTGGTTCGTCGTTTTGTAGAGGCCACGGACGACGGTCTGCCGCAAGTCGAGATCTGGGGCGGCGGGGGAGCGAAACGCGACTTCCTGTACGTCGATGACTGTATTGACGCCATGGTGGCGATAGCCGATGCGCGTTTCGCTGGCCCCATCAATGTGGGCACCGGGGAACTGACCACGATCCGAGAGTTGGCCGAAGCGATCAGGGTCGGGGCGGGCTTCTCCGGGGAGATCACCTATGACCGCTCGATGCCCGAAGGCCAGGCGGAGCGACACCTAGCCCTGGACAAGATTCGCGGCCTTGGGTGGACCCCGCGGACCTCGTTGAGGGATGGCCTCGCGAAGACGATCGACTGGTTCCGCGAACATCGCGCGGCGGTCCGGGAGCGTTGAGCTCGGCCATGCCTCCTGAGGTCACGCAGGCAGTTGTGCTCGTGGGTGGGAAGGGCACCAGGCTTAGTGGCCTGACGAGTGAGACGCCTAAGCCCCTTTTGGACGTGGGGGGGCGGCCGTTCCTCGAGTGGGTGTTGGCTCGGCTCGGAAGGCAGGGTATCGACCGCGTGGTCCTTACCGCGGGTTATCGCATAGAGGCCCTGCGTGCGTGGTTGCACGGAGCGACATTTGATATGGAAGTCGACGTCTTCGTTGAAGATGAGCCGCTGGGCACCGGTGGGGCGTTCCCGGCTATGGTCGATCGCTTGGATGATCGTTTCTTTGCTCTCAACGGTGACACGCTCTTTGACGTGGATCTCGGCGACCTGACTCTTGCCGCGGGCGACGGGGAGTGTGTCGTTGCCCTTCGGCAGGTGGAAGACACGGCCCGCTACGGGCGGGTCCGCCAAGACGGCTCCCGTGTCACAACGTTCGCGGAGAAGGCTTCGGGTGGTCCGGGCTGGATCAACGGAGGCGTGTACCTGCTACAGCGGGACGTGGTGGCGACTCTGCCGCAACCGGCCTCACTCGAGGACGATCTGCTCCCGGCCCTCGCCAGAGACCGTGCCTTGGTCGGTGTCCGTTCCAATGGCTTCTTCATCGACATCGGTGTCCCCGAGAGCTACGCAGCCGCGCAACGTTCGGTACCGGAGTGGTGGGCGGCCAAATATCCCGAGGCGAGGTCCTAGTTGACGGATTTTCAGCTGGTCTCGCCTTATGAACCGGCCGGCGACCAACCCACGGCGATCAAAGAGCTGACCGAAGGGCTCGCTCGCGGGGACCAGAACCAAGTGCTGCTTGGGGCCACGGGCACCGGAAAGACGTTCACGGTCGCCCACGCGATCGCGGACTATGGGCGGCCGACGCTCATTATGTCCCACAACAAGACCCTGGCTGCTCAGCTCTACGGGGAACTGCGCTCACTCTTCCCGCACAACGCAGTCGAGTACTTCATCTCGTACTACGACTACTACCAGCCCGAAGCGTACGTCCCGTCCACCGACACGTACATCGATAAGGATGCCTCGATCAACGAGGACATCGAGAGACTCCGGCTGAGGGCGACCTCTTCGTTGATGGAGCGTGAGGACGTAATCGTCGTGGCGTCTGTGTCGTGCATCTACGGTCTTGGGAATCCCGTCGACTACCGAAAGCTGATGCTGCATCTCGAGGTTGGAGGTGAGATGCCGCGCCGGGAGATCCTCCAGGGTTTGGTCGCGATTCAGTACAGCCGGAACGACCACCTCTTCGAGCGCGGCACATTCCGCGTGCGCGGTGACACGGTAGAGATCTTTCCGGCATACGACGAGCAAGCGATCCGTATTGAACTCTGGGGAGACGAGGTCGAGCGGATTACACGCTTCGATCCCCTCACGGGTGAAATCGTGACTACGCTGGAGAGGACTGCGATTTATCCGGCGAGCCACTATGTGACCGAGCGGAGTACGCTCGAAGCAATGGTGCCGCACATCCGACGAGAGTTGAACGAGCAGCTTGCTCTGTACCGGAACGCCGGGAAGCTCCTCGAGGCTCAGCGGCTCGAGCAACGTACGAACTTCGACCTCGAAATGATGCTTGAGATCGGGACATGCCCGGGCATTGAGAACTACTCGCTTTATACGAGTGGGCGGAAGACAGGAGAACGGCCGTCGTGTCTCATGGACTACTTCCCGGCCGATTTCTTAATGGTGGTGGACGAGTCACACGCGTCGATTCCACAGATCAATGCGATGTACAAGGGGGACCAGTCTAGGAAGGGCACGTTGATCGAGCACGGCTTCCGGTTGCCGTCCGCGCTCGACAACCGTCCGCTCAAGTTCGACGAATGGGTGGACCTCGTTCCCCAGCGGATCTTCATGTCTGCCACGCCCGGTGACTGGGAGGTCGAACGTGCGGAAGGGGTCGTGGTGGAGCAGATCATCCGCCCCACCGGCCTGGTGGACCCCCCAATAGAGGTTCGTCCAGTGAAGGGTCAGGTCGACGACCTTCTCCACGAGATTCGTGCCCGGGAAAAGCGAAACGAGCGGGTCTTGGTGACCACGCTGACGAAGAGGATGTCGGAAGACCTGACCGAGTATCTTCAGTCTGTTGGCGTCCGCGTGAGGTATATGCATTCGGAAGTGGACGCGATCGAACGCATGGTGATTCTACGTTCTTTGCGGCTGGGCAAGATCGACGTTCTGGTTGGGATCAACCTTCTCCGCGAGGGACTCGACCTACCAGAAGTGTCTCTCGTCGCGATTCTTGACGCCGACAAGGAGGGTTTCCTCCGCGATGCGAGATCGCTCATTCAGACCATCGGCCGTGCGGCTCGTAACGTGCACAGTACGGCGATCATGTATGCGGACCGGATCACTAAGTCCATGCGCCAGTGCATTGATGAGACCGATCGACGCAGGGCCATCCAGCTGGCCCACAACAAGAAGCACGGTATCACGCCGGCGACGATTCAGAAGTCCGTCGAGGAGATCGAATTTTCCACTCGTGTTGCTGATGCAGCGGAGATCGGGTCGCGAGTTGCGGAGGGTCCGGAGACCTACGCGGACGAGTTCAATCGCGAAGAATACGTGAAGATTCTGGAGAAGGAGATGGAGGAAGCTGCCGAGGCAATGGACTTCGAGCGGGCGGCGTTGCTTCGCGATCAGCTGTTCGAGTTGAAAGCTGTGAAATGAACCCCATGTACGGCGCGGACACTTCTGTTTTATTTGAAGCTGACGGTCGACCCGTGTCGACCGTACTGAACTGCGAATCGAGTCACTCATGAAGATCGCTGTGATCGGATCGGGATACGTGGGTCTGGTCGCCGGAGCTTGCCTCGCGGAGACCGGAAACGACGTCATTTGTGCCGATATCGACGAAGACAAGATTGCGGGCCTCAATCAGGGAAAGATCCCGATCTATGAGCCGGGTCTCGAACCGCTGATTCTGAGCAATCTTGCCGCGGGCCGGCTGCACTTTACGACGGATGTTGCAGCGGGGGTCGTGGCGTCGGACATCATCTTTATTGCCGTGGGGACACCTGCGGACGAAGACGGGTCGGCCGACCTAAAACACGTCCTGGCGGTCGCGCGCACCATCGGTGAGGCTATGGACGCCGAGAAGATCGTGATTACCAAGAGTACGGTTCCGGTCGGCACGGCGAAGCTCGTGCGCGATGAGATCGAGGCCAACACGAAGCACCCCGTGCACGTGTGCTCGAATCCGGAGTTCCTGAAAGAGGGTGCCGCGATCGACGACTTCATGAAGCCGGACCGGGTAGTGCTCGGTGTGGACTCCGAATACGCGGGAGAGGTGTTGAGCGATCTGTACGCACCGTTCGTGCGATCGGGGGCGGCGATCTTCCTAATGGACGTACCGTCCGCGGAGATCACCAAGTACGCGGCAAACGCCATGCTCGCTACACGGATCAGCTTCATGAACTCCATAGCCCAATTGTGCGATGTGGCCGGCGCCGACGTGAACTCTGTTCGAAAAGGCATCGGCTCCGATTCTCGCATTGGACCCAGCTTCCTCTACCCCGGCGTCGGGTATGGCGGGTCGTGTTTTCCCAAGGATGTGAAGGCACTTGCGAAGACCATGGCCGGTCTCGGCGCGGACGCCTCGATTCTCGACGCCGTGGAGGCCGTGAATGAGGGACAGAAGCAGATTCTGCTCCGAGCCGTCACGGACCGGTTCGGCGAGGAGCTGACCGGGAAGTCCATTGCGGTGTGGGGCCTGGCCTTCAAGCCGAACACTGACGACATGCGTGAGGCGCCCAGTCTTGTGACCATTGCTGGGCTGCTAGACAGGGGCGCCCGGGTCATTGCGCACGATCCTGTGGCAGAGGAAGAAGCTCAACACCACTTTGGGGATCGGGTCGAGTATGTGGACAACAATTATGATGCTCTTGATGGCGTCGATGCGCTCGTGATCCATACGGAGTGGCACCCTTACCGGCGCCCGGACTTCGACCGCATGATGGCGGCAATGTGCAGGCCGCTGATCCTTGACGGTCGCAACTTGTACGACCCCGCACACATGAAAGAGAGAGGCTTCGAGTATGTGTGCATAGGACGATCAGCTTTGGCCGCTGAGGCCTAATCGTGCGCATACTCATTACCGGCGCAGCCGGATTTCTCGGGTCACATCTCGCGGAGCGTTTTCTGCGCGAGGGGCACGAAGTTGTAGGCATAGACAACTTCATTACGGGTTCCAGGGACAACTCGGATGTCCTCGCTTCCTTCGATGCGTTCTCGTTGATTGAGCACGACATCTCCGAGTCCATCTTCTTGGATGGCGATTTTGACGGAGTGCTTCACTTCGCGTCACCGGCTAGCCCGGTCGATTATCTGGAGTTTCCCATCCAGACGCTCAAGGTCGGGAGTCGCGGCACGCACAACGCGCTGGGAATTGCGATGGCGAAGAAGGCTCGGTTCCTTCTTGCGTCGACATCGGAAGTGTATGGCGACCCCCAGGTGCATCCACAGACTGAGGACTACTGGGGACATGTGAACCCGGTGGGTGTGCGCGGTTGTTACGACGAAGCCAAACGGTTTGCCGAGGCCATGACCATGGCGTACCACCGGCACCAAGGCGTGGATACCCGCATCGTCAGGATCTTCAACACGTATGGTCCGCGGATGCGCCCGGGTGATGGACGGGTCGTGTCCAACTTCATTGTCCAAGCACTGCGTGGGGATCCGCTCACGATGTACGGGGACGGCTCACAGACCCGATCGTTCTGCTATGTAGACGACGAGGTCGACGGCATCTACCGGCTTTTTCATGCTGACCGACATGAGCCGACGAATATTGGAAGCCCTGTTGAATTCACCATTCGCCAACTCGCGGACATCGTCCTCGCGGAAACGAAGAGCTCATCGACCCTGGATGTCCTTCCCTTGCCGAGTGACGATCCGAAGGTCAGACAGCCGGATATCTCAATCGCCCGGAGCGTACTCGGTTGGGAGCCGAATGTCCCACTGCGTGAGGGAATCGTGCGTACCATTCCTTTCTTCCGCGGAGAATTGGAGAAAGGTGACGCCTGTGCACGCACGATCTAAATCCTGCCATCTGTTCGAGGTCGAGTCTCATGATTGAAGCCCCCCGTCGCGTAGAAAAACCTTGGGGATACGAGTTGATTTGGGCGGACACCGAACACTATGTGGGCAAGATTCTTCACGTAGCCGCCGGCGAGGCGCTCTCGCTTCAGTATCACGAGGTCAAGGACGAGACCCTCTACCTTCTCAACGGGCGCCTCACGCTCGAGTTCGGCGCTAGCCGCGGTGAACTCACATCCGTCGAGATGACCGAGGGGCAGTCTTTTAGAATTGTCCCTGGCACGATACACCGAATGGTGGCGCTCACGGATGTGGAGATCTTGGAGGCGTCGACCCCGCACCTGGGCGATGTCGTCCGCATTGAAGACCGCTACGGTCGTGTGGAAGACTCGACCGAAACTTCGTGACGCTCCCCGCGCGGTCGCATCTGAGGCAACTCGAATCTGAGTCGATCTTCCTCATGCGAGAGGTCGCCGCGCAGTTTGAGCGCCCGGTCCTTCTCTTTTCTGGAGGAAAGGACTCCATCCTCATGGTGCACCTGGCGCAGAAGGCCTTTGCGCCCGCCAAGATCCCATTCTCGCTCGTCCACGTCGACACGGGTCACAACTTCCCAGAGACCCTCGAATTCCGCGATCGCCTCGTACAGCAGGTAGGAGCAACACTACACGTAGGGTCTGTCCAGGCATCCATCGACTCAGGAAAGCAGAAGGAGGAAGAGGGGCTGAACCCGAGCAGGAACCGCCTCCAGATCCTCACCCTGCTCGAGACGCTCGATGAACTGAAAGCGGACGCTGCCCTAGGGGGTGGGCGTCGCGACGAAGAGAAGGCCCGAGCCAAGGAACGCTTCTTCAGTCACCGCGACCGCTTCGGCCAATGGGACCCGAAGAACCAACGCCCCGAGCTCTGGAACATCTTCAACGGCCGAAAGGTGATGGGCGAGCACTTCCGGGTCTTCCCGCTGTCGAACTGGACCGAGATGGACGTCTGGCAGTACATCGCTGCCGAAGAAGTGGACATCCCATCCTTGTATTTCTCCCACCGCCGCAAAGTGGTGGAACGGGACGGAGTGCTCCTGGCAGAATCCGAGTTCAATCAACTCGAGGACGACGAAGCTTGGACCGAGAAAACGGTTCGCTTTCGGACGATTGGTGATGCCTCGTGCACGGGGGCGACAGAATCGACAGCGTCTACCCTCGATGAGATCATCGCCGAGGTCTCGGCGACTCGAGTAACCGAGCGCGGCGGCCGGCACGACGACAAACAATCCGAAGCCGCGATGGAAGACCGTAAGAAGCAGGGGTACTTCTAATGGATCTCCTTCGGTTCACGACGGCGGGCAGCGTCGACGACGGTAAGAGCACACTCATCGGTCGACTGCTCCATGACACCAAGTCGATCTTCGAGGACCAGCTCGAGGCCGTGGAGGACGCGAGCAATCGCCGAGGGGAGGGGTACGTGAACCTCGCGCTGCTCACGGACGGCCTGCGGGCCGAGCGCGAGCAGAACATCACGATCGATGTCGCGTATCGGTATTTTGCGACCCCGAGGCGGAAGTTCATCATCGCGGACACTCCGGGCCACGTTCAGTACACGCGCAACATGGTTACGGGCGCGTCGACTGCCGAACTCGCGATCGTCTTGATCGATGCGAGGAATGGTGTTCTGACCCAGTCGAAGCGCCACGGATTCATCGCTTCGTTGCTCGGGATTACGCACGTGCTCGTTGCGATCAACAAGATGGATCTCGTCGATTGGTCGCAGGAGGTGTTCGACCGTATCACCGAGGACTATGCGGAGTTTGCGCAGAAGCTGGGCGTGGAGGACTTGACGTTCATCCCGATCTCGGCGCTCAAGGGTGACAACGTGGTGGACGAGAGCGAGAACATGCCGTGGTACCACGGTTCGACGCTGCTCCATCACTTGGACCACGTGAACGTCGGATCGCACCGCAACCTGGTCGACTTTCGGTTCCCGGTTCAGTACGTAATCCGCCCGGACCAGGACTACCGCGGCTACGCAGGGCGGGTCGCTTCGGGTACGATCCGGAGCGGCGAAGAGATTATGGTCCTGCCGTCTGGCCAGCGCACATCGATCAAGTCGGTCGACACCTTCGACGGACCGGTCGAGGAGGCGCTCACGGGCGATTCCGTAGCTCTGACCACCGCGGACGAACTGGACATCAGCCGCGGGGACATGATCGTCCGCCCGCTGAACCTACCCGTCGTCGCGACCGAGATCGACGCGATGCTCTGCTGGATGTCCGACGAGCCGATGAAGGGAGGCACCCAGTATTGGTTCCGCCAGACCACGCGCGAAGCGAAGGCCTTCATCTCACGGGTGGTGTATAAGATCGACGTGGATACGCTCCACCGGGAGGACGTTGAGGCGTTTGGGTTCAACGACATCGGTCGGGTTCAAATCCAGACCGCTGCTCCGATCTTCTTTGATCGCTACGAGATGAACCGCGAAACAGGCTCGTTCATCTTGATCGACCCGCACACCAATAACACGGTCGCGGTGGGGATGATTCGCGGAACGGTACGCTCGGCCGAGAAGCTCGCGGAGCAGCTCCACGAGGCTACGACCGTTGAACGAAAGGCCTCCCCCGATGTGGTTTGGGAAGGGTGGAACGTTCCTCTGAAGGTGCGGGAGGAAAAGAACGGGCACGCAGCCGCCGTCGTTTGGTTTACGGGGCTGTCAGGATCCGGAAAGAGCAGCATTGCCCGAGAGCTGGAACAGATGCTCTTCGCTGAAGGGTGCCAGACCATGCTTCTTGATGGAGATCAGGTCCGGCATGGCCTGAACGGTGACCTAGGCTTCTCACCGGATGCTCGGAAGGAGAATATCCGGCGGGTGGGAGAGGTGGCCAACCTGTTCTATCTGCAGGGCAACATTGTGATCTGCACGTTCGTGTCGCCGTTCCAGATGGATCGCGAACGCGCGCGGGCTCTGTTCCCCGAGGGGCGGTTCATCGAGGTCTTCGTCGACACTCCGTTGGAGGAGTGTGAACGACGTGACAGCAAGGGCCTCTATGCCAAGGCAAGAAAAGGGGAAATTGAGCAGATGACAGGAATATCGAGCCCGTACGAGGTGCCAGAGAATCCGGAGATTCGAGTCGAGACCGTTGGGCGTGAGGTGACTGAGGTCGCAGACGAGATTCGGTTGGCGATTCATGAGGTTGTGCGCCGGGGGGGCGCTGCGCACCCGTAAGCGCCGCCAGCCGGAGTTGCCTCGGCCTTGCTAACCTCGCTTCGCCTCGGATACTTACACCCCTATGTCGGCACTCTCCACTAAGCCGACGTCCACGATCCGCGGCCTCCCCCGTCCTCTAGCCAGGGCCCTGGAAGCCTACGCAGACCGCCTGGACGTCGAGAAGATCCGCGAGGCCTATGACCTCGCCGTAGAAGCCCACGGGGGCCAAACCCGTGCGTCGGGGGAGGAGTACGTCACGCACACGGTCGAGGTGGCGACACTTCTCGCTCAGCTGAGGCTCGACTCGAACTCGATTGTAGCGGGGCTGATTCACGACACGGTTGAGGACACCGACATCAGCCTCAAGGATCTCGAACGTCGCTTCGGGTCCGAGGTCGCCACGATCGTCGACGGCGTGACCAAGCTCGGAAAGGTGAAGTTCAGCTCCGCGACGGAGCAGCAGGTGGAGAACTACCGCAAGATGCTGCTCTCCATGGCGCAGGATGCACGGGTCATCCTCGTGAAGCTCGCGGACCGTGTGCACAACATGCGGACGCTCGAGCATCTCACGGAAAACAAGCGCCGCAGAATCGCTCTGGAAACGCGCGAAATCTATGCGCCGCTCGCACACCGACTCGGGATCGCCGCGGTCAGATGGGAGCTCGAAGACCTCGCCTTCAAGTTTCTCGAGCCGGACGATTACCAGGCGCTGACCAAAAAGATCCGACAGCGCCGCAAAGAGCGTGAGCGTGAGATCCTGGAGATGCAGCGCCCGCTTGAGGAAGCGCTTGAGGCGGCCGGCATCGTCGCGGAGGTGAAGGGGCGACCCAAGCACCTGTGGTCGATCCACCGGAAGATCGTCGTCCAGAACAGACCGTACGACGAAATCTATGACCTCATGGCGATGCGGGTTCTCACCGACACGGTCGAGAGTTGTTATTCAGCGCTGGGCATCATCCACAGCAAGTGGACGCCGATCCCGGAACGTTTTCACGACTACATCGCGACACCCAAGTCCAACATGTACCAGTCGTTGCATACGACGGTACTGGGACCGAATGGCCGGCGCTACGAGATCCAGATCCGTACGGAAGAAATGCACCGTACTTCCGAATACGGCATCGCGGCGCACTGGAGATATAAGGAAGACGATCCGGCCCGCAGTGGAGATGAGAACGAGGTCGACGAAGCCCTGACGTGGTTCCGCCAGGTCCTCGAGTGGCAACAGGACACCGCGGAGCCAGAGGAATTCATGGAGTTCCTCCGCATGGACCTGTTCCGGGGCGAGATCTTCGTGTTCACGCCGGACGGGGACGTGAAGCCTCTTCCCACGGGCGCGACACCGATCGACTTCGCTTACTCGGTTCACACCGAGGTAGGTCAGCACTGCGCAGGCGCGAAGGTGAATGGGCGAATTGCGCCACTGTCTCGCGAGCTGAAGAACGGCGACACGATCGAGATCATTACGAACGCCAAGCAGCGGCCGAACCGTGATTGGCTCGCCTTCGTGAAGACCTCGCGTGCACGGGGTCAGATTCGGCACTGGATCAAGCTCGAGGAGTTCGACTCAGCGTTTAAAATTGGGAAGGAGCTGCTCGATCGAGAGCTGAAGAAGGCCCGCAAGACGCTGCCAACTGACCCGCACGACCTGCTCGCTGCTGCCGTAGATCTCGGGTATGCCGACTTTGAGCAAGTATATGCGGGGCTCGGACGGGGTGACGTGGGACCTACCGCTGTGATCAAGCAGTTCCACGCGGATCATGATCCCGCAGAGGTCGCGGCCCGCCAGCCGACAGCGCTCGAGAAACTCGCTGCGCGCCTCCGGATTTCCGGAAAAGGCGTGCGGATTCACGGCATGGACAATCTCATGGTCCGGTACTCGCGCTGCTGCCAGCCTGTGCCGGGTGACCTAGTGATCGGGTACATCACCCGAGGGCGAGGTGTGTCGATCCATCGGACGGACTGCCCGAATGTGCTTGCTCTGTCCCGTGACCCGGAGCGGCGCATCGAGATCGAGTGGGCCGCAGAGAAGGGAGATCGGTTCTTCGTGAAGCTCTACATGCGAGGGTCGGACAGGCGCGGGCTTCTGTCCGACGTGGCGAAGGCGATCACGAATACGGGTACCGATATCTCGCATGCGGATATGCGGACCACCGAGGGTGGGATGCATGGGGAGTTCGTGGTCGAGGTGCGGGATTTGGCTCATTTGGAGAAAGTCTGTCGATCAATAGGGCGCATTAAGGGCGTGTTAGACGTAGAACGGCGCGAGCACTTCGATGACGAAGACTTGGGGTGGGCGTAGGCCGTCGTGTTAACCCTGACCTAAGCCCTTCAATACCCCCATTAGCTGCTCGACCCAACCCTCAAGACTGTGGCGTTCGAGCACATAGTCCCGGTTGGCACGGCCGACTCGCTCACGTTCGTCCGGCTGCCAAGCCATCATCTCCGTCATCGCTCGCGCCAACTGTGCCGGTGCCTCCGGCTCCACGATGATGCCGGCCTGCGCGCGCTCCACGGGGGTTCCCTTCGCGCGGTTCGCCAAGATGATGGGGCGTCCCACCAGCATTGAGTCGAAGATCTTGTTGAAGCTGACGCCGAAGCGATGCACGTCGAGATCCTTGCTCACGACCAGGAAGCCGTCGGCCTCCGCGAGCACGGTGAGAATGTCCGCCTTTGCCACGGTGCCCCGGAAGTGGACGACCTCTCGGTACCCAGACGCGTCGACGCGCGTCTGTAGTTGGTCCATCAGCACTCCTTCTCCAACGAAGTCGATGGAGAATCGGTCGACTGCGTTCGGATCCTCGGCGACCATGATGTCGACCGCGTCCAGAATCTGATCCAGTGCATAACTGGGAGTCATCGCACCCGCGTGGATGAACCGGAAACGGTCCCCCGCGGGAGGGGGCTCGTGCGGGGGAATGTCAGCGAAGGGGATGGGACTCGGGAGGTAGTGGCATTTCTGCGGGTTGGCGCCAGACGCGACAAAGTGTTCTCGAGCACCGCCAAGGTGCGTGATGATGGCGTCGGTGCCTTGGTACAAGGCCCGCTCCAGGGTCCGGAGCACAGCGTACAACGGGTGGAAACCAGAGAGCCCGGATACATCGCGTAATGTGGCCGGCCAAATGTCGACCACTTCTAGGACATGTTTGCAGCGGAAGCGGCGGGCCAAGAGCAGTGCCGCGGCGGAGGCCAACGGGCTCGGGCTCGTGGACATGATGACGTCGGGACGTGGTAGGTGGCGGCTTGCCTGTCCCAAGAGCAGCCGCGCCCCGAACACCGACATGTTCCAGAGTCGACTGATGTTGCCCGTGTAGGCTGGAGTTCTGAGCCACACGTAGGGGACCCCGTCGACATCGCCTTTGAGCACGGGTCCGTCGTCTGCGAGGTAGACCTGTCGTCGTCCCTTGTGATAAAAGGAGGACGAGACCACATGGGCGTCGTGTCCGGCTTCCCGCAGTCCCCGAGCGAATGAGAAGTGGCGTGTGCCTGCGTTCTCAGATGGGGTGTAGGCGTATTGGTTCACGATCCAGATCGTGAGTTTCTTCTGTGCGGGTTCGCCCTGGGTGTCGCTCATGCCGGCTCGGTGTTCGCGGCGGGTGACTGGATCCACCTCCGCAGAACATACTCACACAACACATAGCCCAGGACGGCGTGAACGATGGTGGCGCCAGTCCAGGCCTTGGCGAGTCCGACCGCTCCTTCATCCGAATAGACGACGATCCCGATCGCTAAGACGGTGATGGCAACAGCGCCTGTATACAGCCCGAACTTGATGCTCCCCGTCGCCTCGAAGATCGAGCGGTACACTCCGGCGGCGCACCGTACAGCGGTCCCGACGACGAGAATGCTTAGGGCGATGGCCGCGTCGCCGAATTCGTCTCCTATGAGGGCGACGATGGGTTCAGGGTAGCGATAGAGGACGAACAAAAGGGGCGCGACCATGAGAAAAAGGAGTGCCTGACTCTTGTGGTGCAAACGCACCGCCGGAGCTGTTGCGTGCTCCGCACCCAGGACGGCAAACCGGGGCCCGATCACTCCGCCCAGGGCCTCCTGGAGGACGATAACGGATGCCGCGAAGGAGAACGCGACCTGAAACGAGCCGAGTTCGCCCGCAGTGAAGAAGAAGCTGCCTAAGAGAATCGGGGTTCGGGCCAGGATGATGTCGACCACGATCGAGGCGAAGTAGGAGCCGACCAGGACTCGCGAAAAGGTGTCGCGCCTCGACTCCCGGGCCGGCGCTTCGAGTCCGCGAAATACCATGCGCCATGAAAGGATCATGGTGGTGGCGGTTCCAATCGCGACGGCGCCGAGAACGCGTAGGTCGTACGACTGCACACCGGCAAACACGAGGACGAATAGGCCTAGAGTGGTCACGTGAAGGAACGGTCTGTCCAGCGCGTTCGCCACGAGGGCCTTGTTCCGAGCCCTCAGGCCGTACGTCGTGATCAGCACGATGCCCATGAGCGTGCCCAGGGTCGGCGCCGCGATGACGATACGAGCGCCGATGTTGTTCGCAGCGAGCCAGTCCCAGGCGATCCATCCGAATACACCGACAACGAGCTGCGCCGCAAGACCGACACGAAGTGTGACACCCACGGCGAACCGGATGTTCGCCCTGAAGGTGGCGTGGTCACCCTTCGCGAAATGCACGGAGTTCAGGTGGGTCAGGTAACCCGGAAGGCCGAGAGACACGAGGGTTCCGGAAAAAACGGTGATCGCGACCCCCAGGCCGTAATATCCGACAACTTCCGCACCGAACTGGCGGCCCAAGAACAGGATGACCGCGAATTGGATGACCCCCCCGAGTCCTCGCACGACGATGGCGAGCGCATCCAACAAACGCGGGCCCTTCAGTCGCCGCTCTCTGGCTCGTCCGAGGGCCAGTTGAGCGCTCGGTTCGGATCGCGCAGGTGCTCCGGGAGCGGAGACACCTTCCCAGGGGTTCCAACAACCAGCGAATTGGCCGGGACGTCTCTGGTGACGACGGCTCCCGCGGCGACGAAGCTGTTCGCCCCGACGGTGACTCCCGGTAAGACGATACATCCGGCGCCGAGCGTAACACCGTCTTCGATGGTCGGCCCCTCCGGTGCGTAACGGTCACGCTGCCTGAGCGGAAAACGATCGTTGGTGAGCACGACATGGGGTCCGAGGAACACTCGGCTTCCCAGCGTTGTGTGGGTCGGGATGTAGCACCCGGTCTGGATCTTGACGAAATCCTCGATATGGACGTTCCCGTCGATCACTACATGACTGCCCACCATGACATGGTTGCCGA
Source organism: Longimicrobiales bacterium (assembly GCA_029245345.1). NCBI lineage: Bacteria > Pseudomonadati > Gemmatimonadota > Longimicrobiia > Longimicrobiales > Longimicrobiales bacterium. Next base: position 125,533 of record JAQWPM010000015.1, on the reverse strand, counting down.
CAGTGGTGTGTTCACGAATCAGCGCAGAGTGCCCGGCCTGGAACGCGTCACCGAGCTCGACGTCACCGTAGATCACAGTATGGCTTCGGACTGTGGCGTCTCCGGCGAAGCGCACGGGACCCGCGCCGGGCGTGTACTCCAGCCCCACGATGGCCAACGGCTGGATCGTGACGCGGCCGTCACCTTCGTACCGATGTGAGAAGTTGGCGCTCACGATCCTTGCTCCTGGCCTGGCAGAGTGGGTGGACGATACCACGACTCCGGAAGTGTCGACGCACTCCATGGGTTCTTGGCTTCAGCGTCCCCTGCAGCGGGGCCGGATTCTGGAAGGGCAGGGAGCCGATAGAGATTGACGAAGGCCAACATAATCCAGGGAACTGGGAACGAGGTCGTCGTATAAAACATCAGGAGAAACACACCAAGCAAGGGCACAGACCAAATGTGCTCCCTGGACCGGAAGCTTTGAGCGGCCTCCGACAGGATCGCAAAGATCAGTAGGGCGATAGCCGCCAGGCCGAAGACGCCCATATCGTACGTCAGCTGCGCGGCGTACCCGTTCGGTTTGGTGATCACTCCATCCCGGCCCACCTCGGACACCACGTGCCGATAGAAGTGGGCTTCGTAGATGTTGATTCCCAAAAGACCGGCCGTCTCCGGCAAGTTGTGGAGGTAGCTCCCAAGCCCCTGGCCGGCGGGGAATAGCGTCACCGCTCGGTATCCCACGAGCATGTGGATGAGGCGAATCCCTCCAAGCAATTGAAGGTCCAGCACCTCGAAATCCGTCGAGCGCCCGGACAGCTCCGTCATCTTGACCGGGAGCGTGCTCAGCCGGCTCGTCGCCGGGAGCGAGACCATGATCTGTCCGGCGAGTAAGAGCCCGACCGCGATGGCCGCAGATTGTTTGAAACGGCCCGTGAAGGCCGCGGACACGGCCTGGAGGCTGAGCCACACCAGCAGCAGCGTGAGGAAGGTGAGCGACTGGTTCATGATTACCAGGGCGCCGATCAACGACATAAACTGTACGAGTCTGCGCCGGGAAATCTGCCCGGAGGAGCGGAAATACAGCAGCAATGCCGCCAGTACAATCAGGTAACGCCCCAAGTGGGACGGTTCCGGAAAGGTGCCGGCGACTCCGCGTCCGAATGCGAACGGCTCGGAGGAGAAGCCGATGAACATCCAACCGATTCCGGAAGCCAGCAGCTGACGAAGCGCGCCATTTCCAAACGTCTGCAGCAGACAGATCGCACCTTGGAAGATGAGAAAAGCCTCTACGACCCGGGGACTGACCTTGCGGAAGTTATAGAGCAGGTAGAGGAAAATCGTCGGACCGATGAGGTACGAAAAATACGTGAGGCCGACCTCGCGGTAGCTCGCAAAATAAGTGATGAAGCCGGGTGCGCTCGCGCCTCGGGGGGCACCCGCGGGACGCAGGACCGCCGTCAGAACCGCATAGATGGTCAGCAGTACGATGAGTATGACGATGGGGCTCGTGAAGCGATTTAGGCTGATTTTCGCTCGTCTGAAGACGAGCCAGAAAGCCATAATCGCGATGGCTGCTACGGGCTGGTTGTTCGTCGGGATGAACGGGAAAAACGCGACGTTGGGGAACAGCGTCAGCCCGAAGATGAGGCTGGGGATCGAGCGAAACGCTACGGAGCCCAGATCAGCCCGACGAGGTGTCGAATGCTCCCATGTCTGCATTCGGCTAGCTCTGATGCCTCGGAGACAGACCCAGGATGCGCCTCTCTCCCTTTCCGACAGCACGTACGTATTGAACGAGCGGGTTGTTGTAGTCGAACATCCAAGCACGGTTTGGATAGTCGAAGAAGTACTTCCGCTCACCACTCATGACCCGACTCCACTCCGTCGGGTCGAATCCGAGCTTCTTGGTGACGTACTCCAACTCTTCCTCCTCTTCTCTCGCCTCATAGAGTGGCTCCTCGAGCTTCTTTAACGCCTCGTCCCGAGTCATTTGACCAGATACGATCAGCGTCGAGAAGTGCAGCTTCCGCTTGTCGAACCCCCATTTCTGTGGCAAGTAGCGTTCCTGAAAGAACCGAGTGTAGATGGACTCGCCGTGTTTGTGGGCGTAAGGCTGCCATCCGAGCTCGTCTTGGAGCAGCTTAGAGACCTTCTCTTTGTTGTACTCGGCGTAGTTGAGCACGGGGAGCGTGCGGATGCGTCTAACGAAGAGGTACCATGCCAGGTCAAACGCCGAGATCGTGGGATACGTTTTGAGCTTTACCGACCCGAAGCGCTTGTGCAGGCCGCGAATGAAGTAGGCGTCGCGGTTGTCGTAATGCCACTTGCCCAGGTGCATGGACTCGGTCTCCACGTTCACCCCAGTCACGATGGTGCGGATGCCGTGGCGAGCTGCCTGCCTCACCATCGTTGCATTGATCGCGTGGTCGGTCACCACTTCCAGGTTGGCGGTTCCAGAGAGGATGACGCTCCTCTGGAGGTCTTTGATCTCCTCCCAGTCCACCACGTAGGTGTACAGGTCGATTCCTAGGACCGAGAGCACTCGCTCGATGTTGCTGACCGCGAGATCGCTGTTCCAGCCATTGTCGAGGTGCACAGCAAGCGGGCGTAGTCCGAGCTCCTTTGCGCGCCACGCGGCATACGTGGAGTCGACTCCGCCCGACACACCGAGCACGCAGTCGTACGCTTTACCCTTCCCCTCACGTTTGATGCGGTCCACCGCTTGCTCGAGCCTGGCCACAGCCTCGGGGCCGCGGAGTCGTTCCTTGGCCAGACGCCGGCGCGCGTAGTGCACGTGATTACACACGCCGTCCTCATCGAACTCGATGTCCGGGTCCGTGTCGTCCATGACACTCACGGTGCAGACCCGCCCCTGCGGCGCATGGCTCCGGTAGTGCACACGCTTTCGTTCGATGTCGGCCTTTGACAAGAACGTCATGCGGTCGTCCGCGCTTTTTGGAACGCCTGCGTCACCGCTTCCTCGCTGGGCATGTTGATGAGCACCCCATCCAAATCTCCGTGGAAGACGAACATACTTCCTGCAGCGGCCGCTGCAGCCCCGCCGTGTACGATGACCTCTGCCAGATCGTCCACAGTGTGGGCTCCACCCAGCGCCACCACGGGGACGCCCACGGCGGACACGACCTCCTTCACGAGGGCCAAATCATAACCGGAGCGTGTCCCGTCCTTGTACACAGCTTGGACGAGCAACTCACCGGCGCCGGCGTCCACCAAGCGCCTGGCGTGCTCACTCGGTGTGCCCTCCAACCGTTGGGCCCCACTACGACAGACCACACGAGGGCGGCCGAGAAGGTCTTTTGCCACATCCACAACGCCGACCACGGACTGAGCGCCGAGTCGTTCGGAGGCCGACTCGACGAAGTCGAAACCACTCGCGTTCCGGGTGTTGATCGCGACCTTTTCCACGCCGGCTTTGATGATCTCGTCGACCTGTTCCAGGGTGGAGATCCCACCCCCGTAGGTCAGCGGCATGAACAGCTCGTCGGTGAGCTGGCGGATCATGTCCATTCGTGGTGCATATCCCGATGAGCTCGCGTCGATGTCCACAACGATGAGCTCGTCCGCGCCTTTGTCGTTGAAGATGCGCAGCGCGTTGATGGCGTCGCCGATGTAGCGGGCCTTCTTGAAGCGACGGGTCTTCACGAATCCGCTGCCGCGAAGGAGTAGGCACGGGATGACGCGATCGCGGAGCACTAGACGAACAGCGACTCGAAGAGGCGAATTCCGAAACGGTGGCTCTTTTCCGGGTGGAATTGGAAGCCGATCACGTTGTCTCGGGCATACGCAGCAACGAAGTCATCCCCGTATCGAGCCGTGAGTAATACCTGCTCAGGCGGCACATCTGTTGCGAAATATGAGTGGACAAAATAGAAGCGGGTCCCGCTTTCTAGGTCGGAGAGGAGGCCGCTGTCCTGCGCGGGACGGACTTCGTTCCACCCCATGTGAGGCACTTTCAAGGACGCACCCTCCACATGGCGATCGAATTTCTTGAATCGAGCATCGATGAGCCCGAGGCCTTCCATTGGAGCCTCTTCGCTCTGGCCGCCGAGGAGCTGCATTCCTAGGCAGATACCGACCAACATGCGGCCGCTATCGGCGTACTCACGGACGAAGTCGACGAGCCCGTGCTCGTGCAGAGCGGACATGCCGGACCCGAAGGCTCCCACACCGGGCAAAATGAGCGCGTCAGCCGAGTCGAGTTCGGCGGGGTCGCCGGATGCGGCAGCCCGAATCCCGACCTTCTTCAACATGTTCCTGACAGAGTTCACGTTTCCGATGCCGTAGTCGATCACAGCGACTGATTTCACGCACTCTCCGGGAGCGAGTTCATACGTTGAATCGGGATGAGCTTACCCGCATGAAGGGCAATCTCCCTCAACTCTCTGAGGGCGACAAGTTATACGCGAATCGCCCCCTCATGGACGTCCCTTCAGGACTTGTAGCCACCGAGGGTCTTGGGTAATCTCGTACGCCGTCGAGCGCTCCTCTTTTTCCTATCGTCGGGACCCCGATTCTTCCATGAAAATCGCCATTATCGGCTGTGGTAAGCAGGCGCCGAAACACATTGGAGGACTGCGGTCTTCACGAGGGGTCGAAGTCGTACTCGTGGACGCTGATCCGGCTCTGGCTCAAGCCCTAGCCGAGGAGACCGGCGTAGAGTGGGCAGAGACCGTGCAAGAGGTCCTCGACGACCCTGGAGTCGTGGCCATCGACATCTGTACCCCGGTGACGAGCCACGTCGAGTTGATCGAGGCCGGACTCGCCGCGGGAAAGGACTTCTTCTGCGAGAAGCCGCTGTGTTCCACGAGTGCGGAAGCCAGGGAAATTCAAGCCCAACTAGAGGGCTCGGGGCGGATCGGGATGGTCGGTTTCAACTACCGGTTCGCGCCCGCGATGGCGGAGTGCAAGAGGGTGTTGAGCGGGGTCGCTGAGACCGGCGTAAGCCCAGTCCTTGGAAAGATCACGAGCGCATTGCTGCGTGTGGGGGGCCGGGGTGGTCATCAGCTCTGGAAGCATCAGAAGGCGGAGGGTGGCGGTGCGATCAATGAGATGCTGATCCATCTCGTCGACCTTTCCAATTGGTTCTTTGGGCCGATTGAGCACGCACATTCGTTCGTGGAAGAGCTTCTCAGACCAGAACGGCCTATTTCGGGCCAGCTCGAGAAGGTCGACGCTGAGGATTTCGTTCTGGTCAGGCTCACCAGCCGGAGCGGCATCGAGTCGTTCTGTCAGGCAGATCTCATCACGCCGTCGTTTATGCACTACATCGACATCCAAGGCGAGAACGGGACCTTCTTCGGTTCGATTCAGCCGGACATGCCCTCCTTCCTCTTCTGTGTGGAGGCCGCGGGTGGATACGATCAGGGTCGTACGGACTTCGACTTCGGTCACCGGAACTTCTTCCAGGCGCAGATGACCACGTTTGTCGATGCGCTTCATGACCGCGTTCAACCCGATGGGTGTGGGGTTGAAGACTCCGTCAACTTGCTCGATGCATTCGAGCAGATTCGCGCGGAGAGCCCCGGATCATGAAGGTGAATATCGCGGAAGCTTCGCTCTCGCCGGCGGAAATCGCCGCAGCGACCAGGGTTTTGGAGAGCGGCGCCCTCAGACAGGGTAAGGAGTGTCAGGGCTTCGAGGTCGAGTTCGCAGACTACGTCGATGCGGCCTTCGGGGTGACGTGCTCCAACGGATCTGCGTCCCTGCACCTCGCTTTCATGACCTTCCTGGAGCCAGGTGACGAGGTATTGGTTCCGTCAATGACGTTTGTTGCGACGGCGAACATGGTGGTTGCCGCGGGCGGGATCCCGGTCCTCTGTGACGTGGATCCAGGATCATTTCTGATCGATCTCGATGACGCTGCGTCTAGGGTCACGGAGCGCACCCGCGCCATCGTCCCCGTCCACCTGCATGGCAACGTCGTCGACGTGGACTCGGTGCAGGCCTTCGCGGACAAACACGATCTCCGGGTCGTATGGGACGCAGCCCAAGCACACGGTGCTCGGTATAAGGGGCGCGGGGTGGGCGCCTTCAACGACTTCGTCAGCTACTCGTTCTATCCTTCGAAAAACATGTTCGTGGGTGAGGGCGGTATGATCTGTACCAACGACGAGGGTCTCGAAAACATGATGCGTTTCATGCGCACTCATGGTCAGACCGCCAAGAATCATCACACGATGTTCGGTCACAACTTCCGAATGACGGACGTCGAGGCATCCATAGGGCGTGAACAGTTGAAGCGCATCGAGCCGATGATGGACATCCGTCGACGCAACGCAGCCGTCCTTACCGCAGGTCTTGCGGACACGGAGGGTGTTACGCCTCAAGTGGTGACGCCGGAGACGGACCATGGTTGGCATCAGTTCAGCGTTGTTGTGGATGAGCAGGCGTTCGGATGTGACCGCGACGCCCTCGGCGCGAGACTTCGGGATCGCGGAATCGGGACAGGCGTTCACTACCCTAAGGCGGTCCATCAACAGCCGGTGTATCAGGAACGCTACGGGGTTCAGTCCCTGCCGCACGCGGAGCATCTGGCTGCGACATTGCTTTCGATTCCGGTGCATCACGGCATGACTGAGGAAGATGCCCATTTTGTAGTGGGGCAGCTTCTGGAGTGCAGAGCGACCCCGTCCTCCTAAACCCCGCGGCAGGTTGTTTTCAGCTAAGTAAACAGCCTTATTTCCCTAGTCTGAGGGCTGAGAAGCCCCTGCCCAATCATCTCGCCGCAGGTTCGACCGAGAATTGATGAAAATCCTGGTTTTGGGGGGCGACGGCTTTTGCGGGTGGCCGACCGCCCTGCATTTGTCGCGCGAAGGTCACGACGTCACGATCATCGACAACCTGTCTCGTAGACGGATCGATGAGGAGTTGGGCGCATCGTCGCTGACACCGATCGCCTCGATCGAAACTCGACTCGCCGTGTGGAAGGAACGCACGGGACGGGAAATCGGGTTCGAGCTGATGGACGTGGCGCTCGAGTACGACCGCTTGCTGGCCGTCTTGAACGATTTTGAACCTGACGCGCTTGTGCATTTTGCCGAACAGCGCGCCGCCCCATACTCCATGAAGTCTTCGGTCCACAAGCGCTACACGGTGGACAACAACATCCGCGCGACGCACAACGTTTTAGCCGCCACCGTCGAATCCGGGCTCGACATCCATATCGTGCACCTGGGGACGATGGGCGTTTACGGATACGGGACCGCGGGAACCGCGCTCCCGGAGGGATACCTGACGGTCAAGGTGCCCACCGATGACGGTGGCCTGATCGACAAGGAGATCTTGTATCCGGTCAGCCCGGGCAGTGTGTACCACATGACCAAGACGCTCGACCAGCTCTTGTTCCAGTACTACAACGCGAATGATGGGCTCCGCGTGACGGACCTCCATCAGGGAATCGTGTGGGGCACGAACACGCAGGACACGCTGCTCGATGAACGACTGATCAACCGATTCGACTACGACGGTGACTACGGAACGGTGCTGAACCGTTTCTTGATGCAGGCCGCAGTCGAGTATCCGATGACCGTTCATGGCACGGGCGGTCAGACCCGGGCGTTCATCCACATCCGGGACACCACCCGGTGTCTGCAGCTCGCGATCGAGCAGCCACCGGTGGCCGGTGAACGGGTGCGGGTGCTCAACCAGATGACCGAGACCCATCGGGTAAAGGACTTGGCGCGTATGATCGCCGCACGCACGGGCGTCCCGATCCATTACGTCGCGAATCCGCGCAAGGAAGCACCGGAGAACGAGCTTCGCGTAACCAACCAGGTCTTCCTGGACATGGGCCTCGTGCCCACGCAGCTCGCGGATGGCCTGATGGACGAAGTGACTCAGATCGCAGTCCGCTACGCGGATCGATGCGACCGTGGCGCCATCCCGTGTACGTCCGTATGGACGTCGGATCAGGAGGCTGCGACGAAGCTCTTGTCTGAAGAGACCGCTGAAGAGGCGAGCGCCGCATTGGGAGAGTCGCTGGCGCAGCCCGTTTGACGGACGCGAAAAGTCTGCGGCCACTGATCATTGTGGGGGCGGCTCGATCCGGAACGAACGTCCTCCGCGACGCTCTTGTGTCGCTTCCCGGATTCGGGACATGGCCGTGTGATGAGATCAACCCGTTGTGGCGTCATGGGAACGCCGGCCATCCGAGCGATGAGCTGACCGCCGCTCATGCGACGCCTGAGGTGAGTGCGTACCTGCGGGGGGCCTTTCGACGGGCGCAGGCGCGGTTCGTGGGCACCGGACTGGATGGTGTCTTGGTCGAGAAGACCTGTGCGACCTCGTTACGGGTCGCGTTCGTGAAGGCCGTGTTTCCCGAGGCTCGTTTCATCCAGATCGTCCGTGACGGGCGAGATGCTGTCGTGTCCGCCCGGGAGCGTTGGACATCGGGGACGTCTCTCAGTTACATCGCACGAAAGGCCCGTTTCGTGCCCGCCTCGGACCTCCCCAGGTATGGCGCACGTTTCGTGGCCGGCAGAATCAAGCAGCTCGTGTCGGGCGAGCGTAGCCTTTCCAGCTGGGGCCCCCGCTTTGACGGTATGGATGCTTGGGTGCGGTCCGGATCCGTGCTGCGTGTCTGTGGCAAGCAGTGGAGCGAGTGCGTTGATGCCTCTTCACAGGCATTGAGCGAACTAGGCCCCTTTGACTCGATCAGGATTCGGTACGAGGACTTCGTCGCTGAGCCGAGGCATGAGCTTGGGCGCCTGGCCGAGTGGCTGACTGACGGCGCATCAGCAGCGTCGTGGCGCTTAGACGCGCGGGTGCCTGAGGTCGACTTGGATGCGGCGGCAGCGCTCATTCGCGATGGGAGTGTAAGTCGGTGGGCAGAGCGCCTCTCGGCCGACGAGGTGGGCGCACTGGAACATCTGATCCGGCCCACCATGGAGAGGACGGGGTATGCCTGGACTCGGTGATGGTTCCTCCCATCCATTGACTCCGGCGAGTCGATTCCTCAAGAGATTTCTGGACCTTGGCCTTTGTGTGCCGGCATTGGTTCTGTCGGCACCGCTGCTGGTGCTACTCGGAGTGGTTGCCCGGTGGGAGACGGGCGCGTCGGGCATCTTCAGCCAAGAGCGCATGGGCCGCGGCGGGCAGCGGTTCCGACTCCACAAAATCCGCACGATGCGACCCGGCGGTCCCGCGACCCACGTCACGGTTTTGGGGGATCCCCGGGTCACTCGATTCGGCGGTTTTCTGCGGCGATTCAAGCTCGATGAACTCCCGCAGTTGTGGAACGTAGTCGTCGGGGACATGAGTCTAGTCGGCCCGCGACCCGACATGCCGGAGCTTTATGAAGGACTGGCGGAGGAAGACCGGATAATCTTGGCGGTACGGCCGGGTGTGACCGGCCCCGCCACTCTTCGTTTCCGCGACGAAGAGCGTTTGCTCCAAGGGGTTCCAGATCCCGACCGTTACAACGAAGATGTTCTGTTCCCAGCCAAGGTCCGACTAAATCGCGAGTACGTGTTGAACTACCGTGTGAGAGGCGACATCAAGTATCTGATTATGACCATCACCGGCGTCGGTGGTGGGCGGGTGGAGGACTAGTGTCGGGCGCCATTCAACCCGGATGGACGCGTTGGCCTCGGTTCGAGCAAGACGAATTGATGGCCGCACAGCGCGTCCTCGAGTCGGGTCGTGTCAACTATTTGACCGGCGAAGAGGGCCGTGCCTTCGAGGCCGAGTGCGCAACCTACCTTGGGAGTCGCCACGCCGTCGCCCTCTCGAACGGGACGGTCGCGCTTGAGTTGGCCTATAGGGCCCTCGGTGTGGGGCCCGGGGACGACGTCATCGTGCCCGCGCGCACCTTTATTGCGACGGCCGCTGCGGCAGTGGCTGTTGGCGCGCGTCCGGTCGTGGCCGATGTGGATCGAGAAAGTGGCAACCTTACTGCGGAAACCGTGGCTGCCGCGTGGACGCCGAACACCAAGGTCGTGACCGTGGTCCACCTCGGGGGGTGGCCTGCGGAGATGGATGATCTCCAGGCCGTGTGCGCCGAGCGTGGCGCGCACCTTGTCGAGGACTGCGCTCAGGCGCACGGGGCGACGTATCGAGGCAGGCAGGTCGGCACCTTTGGGCGGATTTCTACGTTCTCGTTTTGCCAGGACAAGATCATGACAACGGCCGGGGAAGGGGGACTCGTCGTGACCAATGACGATGACCTCGCTCGGTCGATGATCATGTATAAGAATAACGGGACGGACCCCGTCCTCATGGCCGGTGCGGCCGAGTCTCCGGCCTACAAGTGGATCCACGCGGACTTTGGCAGCAACGCACGGATGACCGAAGTACAAAGTGCCATCGGGCGTAGGCAGTTGAAGAAGCTGCCCTCGTGGGCGGCGGTCCGGGCACGAAACGCCGACTACCTCATGGACCGATTTCGTCAAATAGCTGGGCTTCGTGTTCCGAACCCGCCGGCGCACGTCGGGCCCGCGTGGTACAAGCTGCACGTCTATCTAGACCCAAGCGCGCTCAGGCCGGGCTGGGATCGCGACCGGGTCCTTCAGGGCGTCAAAGACAGGAACGCACCTTGTTTCGGCGGGAGTTGTCCGGAGATCTACCGCGAGCCTGCCTTTGCGGCGCGCGGGTGGTCCTTGCCGGATCCGCTTCCCGTCGCCGCCGAGCTTGGACGCACGAGCTTGATGTTCCAGGTGGATCACACGCTCGACTTGGATGACATGGCATACGTCGCAGATCACGTCGAAGCCGTGATGGTGGAAGCGACGGAGTCCTAGGCTTTCAACCAAAGAAGGAAGCCCGCCAACTCGTCCGGCGCGGTGTAAGCGCCTGGGAGCGAGATGACTTCGGGAAGGTGCGCTCCAGGCCTTCCTGGGCGTCTTAGCGGACTACCCGTACTTCGCTGACGTCCACAACAATGCCGTCTCGCCATCACACACGCGCACTTAGGGGACCTCTACCCAGGGGGCGGTCCGAGCGTGGAAGCAGTGTGCCGCGGAAGATCCCGAGGATGTGCTCCCCCGCGCTTACCTGGCATCTGCGGGGGTCAGCTTTCCGTGCGTCCACGAGTCCGAGGCCAGCAAAGAGGCAGGGTAGGCCCGATCCTTGCTACTATTATTCTGAACTTAGGCCTGCGGGCCGCTGATCTCCCCCCGATTGTTTGAAGCCTACCATGCGTAAACTCCTCTTGATGGCTGTTCTGGCCACCGCCACCGTGGGTGCGTGCACCACACGTGGGACGGAGGAAACCGCCGTAAGGCGTGGTGACGAGGCTTTCGCCATGGGGAATTACGACGAGGCGTTGGCTGAGTACCGCCTCGCTGTGCGGCAGGGCGCGGAAGATCCCCTAGTCGTGGCACGGGTTGCGCACACGTATGCGACGATGGGCCGCGTGGACGACGCAGGCGACTTCTACGAAGAAGCTGCGTCGAAGGACCCTGGCTTGGTCGACCAAGCCGTCTCGGACCTCATGTACTTGGCCCGTGACGCTCAGTCCACCGACGATCGATTCGCGATGGCTACGGCGGTCGAGACGGCCCTTCGCCTGCGGGCAGGAATCGGCGTCGGCACGATGTCACTGCCGCTTGCCCGCCACTATTTCGAGAACGGCGAATACGGTCGGGCGCTGCCTTTTTATCAGAAGGCGATGGCCGAGGCAACGGATTCGGCACCTGAGATCGTCTTCGAAGTGGGGAACGCATACGAGGAGATCGGTGATTGTCAGCATGCACTCATCTACTTCGAACGTTTCCGTGAGATGGTTCGCCCGTGGCAGCGAGGAGAGGTCGATTGGTACATCGGGACGTGTGCGTTTACGCGAGCCCGAGACCTGCGCAGTCGGTCCTCTCTTGAGCCGGAAGAGCTCGAAGAAGCGCTCTTGTTGATCACGCGAGCCGTCGAAGTCGGGGAGCCCCGTAACATCCAAGGTCAGGCCTGGTTCGAGAAAGGCGAGATTCTCGCTGAGATGGGCGAGTGCGAACGGTCCATGGAGGCGTACGCTCAGGTGCGTTATGCAGATCAGGCCGGTTCGCTGGTGGACCGAGCACAGGCTCGCTTCGATGAAATTCGCTTCGGCCGAGGCCTAGAACGGCTTCGTGATGGCCGGTGCAGGTAATAGGAAACCCACAGACACGCGCAGTGTATCCACCGCCGATGCTAAACATGACCCGACGTTTCGGAATTCTCGCCCTTGCCCTCGCGCTGGCCGCGTGCGGTAGCACTGCGTCTCCCTATCAGGGGATGGACGCTGAGGCGCTTTATGCCACGGCGACCCAGGAGTATTCGGAGGGTGGGTACCTCAACGCCGCTGAAGCCCTCGACCGCCTGCTGCTGTCCTTCGGAGATTGGGACCGTGTGCCTGAGGCGCGACTCATGCTCGCCCACGCACACTTCGGTGCCCAGGACTTCCTAACGGCTCGCGCCGAGTACGTCCGTTATTTAGACCGCTATGCAGGTGAGGGTGACGCCCCTGTGGCAGCGCTTGGCGTTTGTCGCTCGCTCGCGTCGTTGTCTCCTGTTATGCCGCGTGATCAGACGTTCACGAACGACGCCATCCTCGTCTGCAGGAACGTGGTGGTCGACTATGCGGGGACGCCTCAGTCTGCTGAAGCGGCTCAGCTATCGAACTCGATGCGCGTGAAGCTTGCCGAGAAAGAGTACATGACCGGAGATTTCTACTTTCGGCGCAAACTCTACGACTCCGCGATCAAATACTTTGAGTTTGTTGCGAATCTCTACACCGAGACTGAGTTCGCGCCGATGGCGCTGGCAGGCGTGTACCATTCGAACGTGGCCATTGGGTACCAGGATCTAGCGGACGAGGCGAAGGAGTTGCTCCTGAGTCGCTATCCCGATTCCGCAGCAGCAACCTTGCTCCAGAGTAGCGGTGGTTCCGGCTCCTAGTAGCGCCGCTGCCGTACCCCTCCGGATCGGTCTTTTTGGGGGCACCTTCGATCCGCCCCACATTGGCCATGCCACGGTTGCGGGCGACGTGGCGGATGTGCTGGCCTTGGATCGAGTGTTGTGGATTCCGGCAGGCGATCCTCCCCATAAGTCGCGTCAGGATCTGACTCCGGCACCGCTCCGCCTCGAGATGGTGCGCGAGGCGATTGTGGACGACGTCCGCTTCGCGGTGAGTGCAACGGAGATCCGCAGGGAAGGTCCTTCGTACACGGTCGACACGGTGAGAGAGATTCGGGAGGTGTACCCTGAGGCGGAGCTCTTCTTGATTCTCGGGGCAGATCAATTCGCGTCGTTCCAGAGTTGGCGCGCGCCGGAAGAGATCTTACGCATGGCGACGCTCGTGGTGATGGACCGGAACGGTGTCGCTGCACCGGACCATGTGCCTGATGTGCCCGGAGCGGAACGCGCCCAATTCGTGCCGGTCACTCGCGTGGACGTTTCCTCTACGCAGATCCGAAATACGATTGCTCAGGGGGGGCATGCTGTCGCCGACCTGCAGCCTGAGGTTGCTGCCTTTATCGATGCCGAGGGGCTGTATCGCAAATGAGAACCGCTAGATTCCGCGGAGCGATTCTGCCCAGCCGCCACCGACACCCAAAGCCATGACGAAGCTTTCCTACAAGTCCTTTCTGGTGACCGGCGGAGCCGGTTTCATCGGATCGAACCTCGTTGAGCGACTTCTCGATGCAGGTGCGAGGGTCCGAGTCATCGACGACTTCTCGACCGGCAAGCGCGAGAACTTGGCAGACTTCGCGGACCGTATCGACCTGCACGAGGCTTCGATCACGGACCGTGCCGCGTGTGACGCGGCGTGTGCCGACATGGATTATGTGCTGCATCAGGCGGCCATCGGCTCTGTCTCTCGCTCAGTTGATGACCCGTTGTTGTCGCACCACGCGGCGGCCACGGGCACGCTCAACATGCTCACGGCGGCGCATGCTGCAGGTGTGAAGCGTTTCGTAGGCGCGGGATCGTCCTCGGCATACGGGAACACGCCGACTCTGCCGAAGGTCGAGACGATGCCGTCGCTGCCGCTCTCACCTTATGCGGTCGCGAAGCTCGCTGGAGAACACTACGCACAGGTCTTCCCGAAGCTATTCGGGCTTGAGACGGTGGTGCTCCGCTACTTCAACGTCTTCGGTCCCCGCCAGGATCCTAAGTCGATCTACTCCGCCGTCATCCCGCTCTTCATCACGGCGGCGCTCGAGGGCCGTGCCCCCGTGATCTACGGGGATGGGGGCCAGACCCGTGACTTCACCTACATCGAGAACGTCGTTCAGGCGAATCTACTCGCAGCGACGGCCCCGGCTGACGGTGTGAGCGGCGAAGTCTTCAATGTGGGATGCGGCGACCGGATCAGCGTGACGGGTCTCTGGGAAGCGATTCGTGAAGCGCTCGGTGTTGAAGGTGAGGCCGAATACGGTCCTGGCCGGGCAGGGGACGTTCGCGACTCGCTGGCGGATCTGACCAAGATCCGGGACCGGCTCGGATATCAGGTGAAGGTCCCGCTCCATGAGGGACTCAGGCTCACAGCCGATTGGCTCAAGGGGTTTCCTGCCAAGGCATGAGGCAGTTCCAGGGATGAGGCTCGACGAAGCCAGCCTCGCGCGTTGGGGGCACCGTATTGGGTCCACGAGCGTGACGCCTATGGTCATCGGGCTCCGCGGTGAGCTCGGGGCGGGGAAGTCGGTCCTGGCCCGAGCGATCGGTGAAGGTGCGGGTGTCTCCCAAGCGATGCCGTCGCCGTCCTACAACCTCCTCTTCCGATACCCGGCGGACGATGGCCTCGAGATCGTACACCTAGACCTTTATCGGTTGGAGTCGCCGGATGAGCTTTGGGAGCTCGGGTGGCAGCAACTCGGCGCCGATCACGAGATCGTGCTGGTCGAGTGGCCGGGCCGTGCCGAAGACCTGATGCCGAAGGACTATTGGATCATCGACCTGACGGTGCCTGACGACGACTACAAGGTCCGAGAAGTCGGAGTCGATCGTGTCGGGTCGCCTCCGGATTTGGCGGCGTTCCCGATGTCGGTATCTGGGTCATGACCTCCTTTCATTTAGATCGGTTCTATCTCGCGTTCGACACCTCGGGCTCCATCGGCTCCGTGGCCGTGGCTCAAGGTGGCGAGGTGATGGCTCGTATAGTCCTCACCGAACGGGCAGCACACGCGTCGCGACTCATTCCGGCGATCGACGAGGTGCTCGAAGAAGCGGGACTCGATCGCGAGGAAGTTGCCGGCATCGTGGTTGGTGAGGGGCCGGGTTCATTCACTGGCGTACGCGTAGCCGCAGCGACGGCGAAAGGGTTGATCTACGGATGGAAGTGCCCGCTCTGGGCCATCTCGAGCTTGGCCGCCACTGCGCTGGCCTTGGATGGCGGGGGCGTTCGCTACGTTTTGTTCGATGCCAGGGGCGACCGGGTGTACGGCGCCTGTTATGGAATCGGGCGCATAGGGGTCGAGACCCTCGTGCCGCCTCACGGCGGTTCGCTTCGAGATGTACTCGACGCTGAAGTACCCCCGGGTTCGATTTTCCTCGGGGACGGGGCGGACCGCCATAGGGCGGCGATCGTTGGCGCGGGATTCGAGGTCGCCCCGGAACCGGCGACGCACCCGACGGCGGATGCGCTACTCCGATATCTGGCCCTGCACCCGGACACTCAAGCTGTCGAGGCAGTGAAGGATTGGGAGCCGAGGTACATCCGCGAATGGCAGCCCGACAAAGCCTGGAAGGGCTGACGTGGCAGATGCCGCGACTTCCGGGGCGCCGCACAACGCCACGATCCGGCCGATGCGCCGGGAGGACATCGACGGTGTCCTAGGCATCGAAGGCCAGCAATTCTCCGTGCCGTGGAGTTCCCGCACGTTCGAGGGGCTCGTGGACCGCCCTGGCGCAGAGCTGTGGGTGGTGGAACATGATGACGCCGGAATCATCGCCTACGGGGTGATGTGGTGCATTCTGGATCAGGGTGAATTGGCCAACGTCGCGGTCCGCCCCGAATTTGCCCGCCAGGGATATGCCCGACGACTCCTGGATCAAATGTTCGCGCTTGCGAAAGACCAGGGTGTCGAGACGGTCTACCTCGAGGTGCGCGCCTCGAACACGGCGGCGGCGGACCTGTACCGGTCCTTCGGCTTCAGTGAAGTCGGTGTGCGGAAGAAGTACTACGAAGCGCCGAAGGAAGACGCTGTTGTGATGCGGATGGTCGTGTAGGTCTCATTCCGCCATGTCAGCGACGGTCGCCTTATGTGATCGTCGTGGGTGCTTACTTCAGACCCTGATCGACCCCGTGAACGTATTCGTTCTCTCGGCCCTCGCGGCCTGACCGTAGCAGAGCTGCTTGCCGCCGTAATCGGGACCGGCACTTCGAGCATGTCAGCTCAAGAGGTGGGAAGGGTTCTCTGGGACCGAGCCGATGGATCGATGAGACGGCTGGCGGCGCTCGATGTCTCAGAACTCGAGGCCATATCAGGCGTGGGACGAGCCACGTCAGCGCGGATTGTGGCGGCGCTAGAACTGGGTCGACGGGCGGCCGCTGAGCCCGACTCCGCGAGCGACCATATCAGAGGCCCCTCAGACGTGTTTCGCAGAATGGGCCCCCGACTGCGTGATTTGTCTCAGGAGGAGTTTCACTCCCTCCTTCTAGACACGCGTCACCGGGTCGTTCGGGAGGTATTGGTCACGCGTGGAATACTGGATGCTTCACTGGTCCACCCTAGGGAGGTGTTCCGAGCGGCGGTCGCTGAAGGTGCGTCAGGGCTCGTGCTGGTTCACAACCATCCTTCGGGAGATCCGACCCCCTCCGCGGAAGACAGGGCTGTTACGAGGCAGCTTGCGGATGCCGGGCGGGTCCTCGGGATTCCTGTGCTGGACCACGTAGTGGTGGGGCGGGGAAGGTGGGCGTCGGCAATGGAGGACCCAAAAGGCGCCACGAGGTAGCGCGGCGCCTTCTTGATTATGTCAGTCGTCCGTAATGCCCCGTTGTCGCAGCGCGGCGTCAGGTCCTCTCCACGGCGGCTCGGCATCGAAGTGGCCGCGGGCTCCCTCTGCGATCGACCCATCGTGCTTAGGGTCGACCGCCGGCAGGTTGGCAACGCTCCAGTCGCTTGCGCCGGAGACCCAACTGCCCTGCGTCGGAAATCCGCCCACGAGGGTCTTGTCTCCCACGGTGGTCGGCAGTGAGTCCAGCAGGTTCACGCTCGTCGCGGTGCCCGCTCCGTTGTTTGTGACGGTGATCTCATGCTGAACCGTCTCGCCTTCCTGAGGAGAAGCGTTCGTAACGGACATCGTGACGTCGACGTAGCCCCCGTAGGTGGGGTTAACCGTCACGCTGTCCATGTTGTTGGTGGTCTGAGCGTCCGTCTGGTCCGGTGAGCCCCACGCCCGGTTCCAAATGGTGGTCCCGCTGGCTCCGATGGCTGGCCTGAGCGTCACGTACAGCCAGGCCGTGTCACCGGGATTAAAGATCGTCGAGCCGAGGTCCCAGAGGCCCGTCGTGTTGTTCCAGTCACCGTGACTCGTCGACCTGGAGACGTAAATCAGACCAGCCGGGATCGAGTCGTAGACGTCCACGTTCTCGAGTTCGGACGGCCCGATGTTCCGGAAGATGACCGTGTAGGTGAAGTCTTCTTCCACGGCCGGGTAGGCGTTGTCTACGGTCTTCGACATCTCGAAGAGGTCCGCGTTGTGCACCGTGACAGCGACCGAGTCCATGTTGTTCGCGGTCTGCCCGTCCGTCTGGTCCGGTGAGCCCCAGGCCCGGTTCCAAATGGTGTCTCCGATCGAGCCCGGATCGGGATCGATCGTCACGTTCAGCCAGGCCGTGTCACCGGGATTAAAGACCGTCGAGCCGAGGTCCCACAGACCCGTCGTGGGGTTCCAGTCACCGTGGCTCGAACTTCTGCTCACATAGCTCAGACCAGCCGGGATCGAGTCGTAGACGTCCACGTTCTCGAGCTCGGACGCACCGATGTTCCGGAAGATGACCGTGTAGGTGAAGTCTTCACCCTCGGACGGCGTGGCGTTGTCTACGGTCTTCGACATCTCGAAGAGGTCCGCGTTGTGCACCGTGACAGCGACACTCGACGTGTCGTTCACGGAGTTCGCGTCCAGCGGGGTCGCCAAGGTCGCTGTGTTCTGGATCGTTGTACCGATCGAGCCCGGATCGGGATCGAGCGTCACGCTCAGCCAGGCCGTGTCACCGGGATTAAAGACTATCGAGCCGAGGTCCCACAGACCCGTCACGTGGTTAAAGGCACCGTGGCTCGAACTTCTGCTCACATAGCTCAACCCGGCAGGAATCGGGTCGTTCAGAACGACATCGCCAACCGGCAGAGTGCCGACATTTCTCATGATGGTCGTGTAGGTGTGGTCCTCACCTTCCGAGGGATTCGTGTTGTCCACGGTCTTCACGACGCTGAGGTCCGCCACCCTTTGTTGGTGCACTACGAACGCGCTAGCAGTGTCGTTGGTGGGATCGGTGTCGAACGCGCCATGGGAAGTCACCACAAAGAAGCTGTTGCGCAGCGTGTCACCGGGGACGGACATACCGACCTGGAGCTCCATCGCCATGAAGAGCGTGTCCGTTCCGCCCGGCACTATGGAGTCGATAGCCCATACCGAGCCGTTCCACGTGCCGGTCGTTGGCGCGTTCGCGTAGGGCTCGCTAAGCGTGCTGTCGTGCGTTTGGCTGATTTGCACGTCCTTTACGACGACGGGGAAGGACCCGTAGTTATGGAGCTCCACGAAGAACGTGACCGTGTCGCCCTCGAACGGCATCGTGTTGCCTACGCCCATGGACAGGGCTAGGTCCGAAGTCTTCTGGCCCACCACGGCGGATGCGCTCGCATAGTCATTCGTGGTATCGGACTCCGCAGCACCGAACAGTGCGGACACACGCGCGTGGTTGACTATAGTGTCCGAGACCGTGCCTGAGTCGATCCGGAACGCGAGCCGGAGAGAATCCGTTTGTCCGGGTGCCAACGGTCCAACGGTCCACACGCTCGTCAGCGTATCGAACGTCCCGTTGGTCAGGGTCCTACTTGTGACCGTGAGGTCACCGTCGAAGAAGGCTTGGAGCGAGTCATAAATCTGTACTGAATCTGCCGTGTGGGTCCCGAAGTTCTGTAGCTCGATGGTGTAGGCGATCGTGTCACCTTCGTACGGCATTGCGTTGTCGACGAACTTGTTTAGCGCGACGTTGGCCACCTTCTGGCCCACCACGGCGGATGCGCTCGCATAGTCATTCGTGGTATCGAACTCCGCAGCACCGAACAGTGCGGACACCCACGCGTAGTTGACTATAGTGTCCGAGACCGTGCCCGAGTCGACCTGGAACGAGAGCCGGAGAGAATCCGTTTGTCCGGGTGCCAACGGTCCAACGGTCCACACGCTCGTCAGCGTATCGAACGTCCCGTTGGTCAGGGTCCTACTTGTGACCGTGAGATCACCGTCGAAGAAGGCTTGGAGCGAGTCATAAATCTGTACTGAATCTGCCGTGTGGGTCCCGAAGTTCTGTAGCTCGATGGTGTAGGTGATCGTGTCACCTTCGTACGGCATTGTGTTGTCGACGAACTTGTTTAGCGCGACGTTGGCCACCTTCTGGTCCACCACGATGAATGCGGAGTCAGCGTCGTTCCAAGATGCGGAGTCGACCTCATCCAAGTGATCGACTAGGACCCGGTTCCAAAGCGGGTCGCCGGCCATCTGCGAATCGGCCATCTGCGAATCCAATTGCATCCGCAGCTGAAGGGTGTCCGCTCCGCCGGAAGGAATCGTCCCCACTGTCCATGTCTCATAGTCTGTCGTGGAACCTTGGGTGGTGGTTACAACGGAAGGTCCGGTTGTTCGAATGCTGTCGGATATGCCTTTCAACCGGACATTGTTCGCATCGTGAGGACCGAAGTTCTCGACCACGATTGTGTAGACGATGGAGTCGCCCTCGGACGGTTCGTTGTCGCTGACGGTCTTCGTGATGTTGAGGTCCGCGTACCGTTGCTGCACGAAGATGAAGGTCGAGTCAGCGTTGTTCGTCGAGTCCGGGTCGATCTCGGTGGTCAGCGGTTGAACGCGCACCCGATTCCAGAGCGTGTCGCCGACTTGTCCCACTTTCGCGACCGATCGCACCAAGAGGGTGTCCGAGCCGCCGTCCGGGATGGACGGGATCGTCCACACCCCGTTCACGGTGTCGACTGTTCCGGACGTGACCGAGAAGGACTCGATCATGATCGAGTCACCCTGGTCCAAGACCGTCACATTCTTCGCCGTGTACGGGCCGAAGTTGTCGATCACGATCATCCAAGTGGTCGTGTCGCCGGGGAAGGGCAGTGTGTTGTCGGCCGTCTTCGTCACGTTGATGTCAGCCGACTGCACGTCCACGGAGAGCCACGCCGACGCCGCGTCGTTCGACGTAACTGTATCGAGCTGTTCCGTGAGACCGACGCTCCACGCGTAGTTCGTGAGCCTCTGTCCGACGGTGCCGGAATCGATCTGGGCGGCCACGACCAACGTGTCGCTCATACCCCCAACGATTGAGTCCAACTCCCACGTGCCGGTGCCGATGTCGACGAGGCCGCGCAGCGGGCTCAGTGACACGAGAGACATTCCCGACCCGAGAGAGTCGCGCAGCGCTAGGAGCGTTGCGGTCGCGGGACCGAAGTTGTCCACGATGACCCTGAACTCTACGGTGTCGCCCTCGAAGTACGTCGCGCTGTTGTCCACCAGAGCTTTCGAGACGTTGAGGTCAGCGTTGGTGTGGCTGACCGAGACCGAGACTGAGTCGGCGTCGTTGGTCGGATCCAGGTCGACCTGGTTCGTGAGCCCCAGGCTCCGTGCCCGATTCCATAACTGCACTCCGGCCGTACCGGAGTCGATCACGGCGAAAAGGCGGAGAGTATCGCTAGCTCCGTTCTCTAGAACCCCCACCGTCCACACGCCGGAAGTGACATCGAACGGAGCGGCGTCTGCGACATGGCTATAGGTCAGGCCCTTGTCTAAGGAATCGAGGGCCTGGACAGCGGTCGCCACTCCGGGACCGAAATTCTCAACGGCAATCATGAACTCAACGGTGTCACCCTCGAAGTAGCTGCGAGTGTCGTCCGCGAGCTGCTTTGTGATGTTCACATCGGCTTCGGGCTCGACGACGTGGATTTCCACGGAGTCGACATCATTGCCGGCAGCCGTATCCACTTGGAGTGGAAGGCCCAGGTGCCGCGCACGATTCCAGAGCGCCTGCTCCACCGTTCCAGCATCCACACGCGCCAACACAACGAGTGTGTCAGTGGCTCCATTGACTATCGAATCGAGCACCCAGACACCCGAGACGACATCGAAGGTCCCCGATGTGACCTGGCCGGACAGGAGCGTCAGCCCAGCATCGGCTGAATCTAGGACTTGGACGTTGGAGGCTGTCAGCGGCCCGAAGTTATCCACCACCACGGTGTAGGAAATTGCGTCGCCTTCGTTGAAGCTCGACTGCTCCTCGTTGGTGAGACGCTTCAGGATGCTCAGGTCTGCGAAACCTTTGAGCACCAAGATGGCGGACGTGTCCGCATGTAGACCTGCTGCGGCGACGATCCGGGCACTCCCGTCGAGGACAGCTGTAACGGTTCCGTTGTCAGAAACCGTGGCGATGGTCGGGTCCAGAGAGCTGAAGAAGATCCTATGAGAATTAGAAGCGTCGGCGGGCGTGGTCGCGGCACTCACACTCGTGGAGCCGCCGATCACGAGGGTATCACCCGTCGGTTCGATCGTGAGGCCCGTTACGCCCAGGTTCTCGATGGTCCCGCGGCCGACCGGAACTTCTCTGGCTTGAGTGGGGGCCCCGGTCGTCAACGAGATCGGCTGCGTCTGGCCGCTGAACTCGACGGTCTCTCCACCATCACTGGCCACGCTCACGAGCTCGATCGTGAGCACGGCCTGTCCACCCGAGGCCGGGACCTGTATCTCAACGGTCAACGTCCACTCGTTGGCGGCAGGGTCCACGTCCTGCGTGAACGTTGCCAGGACCTCCGCGGTACTCTGCAGTCTTGCCGTCACCCGGATCCGGGTGATGTCACCGGCTTGGGCCGCGGAAGAGGCGACGGCGCCCGAAAAGGTCGGCACCACCGCGAAGGTGGCGGTTCCAATTGGCGTCTGTGCCGTCGGCGATACCTCGGCGTCCACACACGAGGATACGAGTGCGATCACCGCGAAGGTGGCGAGGGAAATGAGGCGCCGAGTGCGCATGGGTCTGGTGCGTTCGGGGTGAGTGGTGCCGACAAAGGAGGTTAATGATACTAACAAGAGTTTCCCCTCCAACGGCTCCTCCGCAAGTCGCTTCGCCGCCGCCCGGGTGCCTGTATCCGGTATCAGAAACCCCTTCCGGACTCAGGATTCCGCCTGCGCGCCGGCCTAGTCCCGGCTTCTTCGACTCGATGCGTCAGGGAAACATTTGAAGTCAACTTGAAAAAACGCGTTGACCTCAGACGGTAATGGTGAATATCTTGGGCAAGTATTCACCGGGCGAAAAGCCCCGTACTACTTGCCGAAGGAGCGCATATGGCCCGCTCGGCAGCGGCAGTTCTCGCATTTCTAATTCTGCCTGAAATTGCCCTCGCCCAGCAGGCGCAGGGGACCCATACCGTCGTGGACGGCAACACACTTTGGGACCTGTCGGCGACCTACTATGGGGACCCATTCGACTGGCGTCGGATCTGGGAAGCAAATCAGGCACAAATCGACGATCCGAATCTCATCGAGCCGGGTCAGGTTCTGGTCATACCTGGGAGAGCGCCTGAGGCTCCGGTGACTGAGCATGTAGCGCCGGCCGAGCCTGAGCCGGAGCCCCAACCGACTGGGGACGGCTTAGATATCCGGACGATCTTCTTCCAGGATACAGCTGTTGCTCGTGCCGGTGTGATACGCGGCGTCGAGTCCGATCACATCGCTGTGCCACGTGATCAGGTCTATTCGTCTCCCCGCCTGACGGGATTCGAAGGGGATCCTTGGCATACGGGAACCCTGACCGGCGAAGCTAGTGGCCGGACCCGTGACGCCACCGTTCGCGGACACGCTCGTGTTCATGTGGCCATGGAGACGGCGGCCCGGGTGGGCGACCAGCTTCAGGTCTTCGCGGTGACCCGGACCATCGAGGACGTCGGCCGAGTCGTCGTCCCGACGGGTGTGATCAACGTGTCTGAGATCGTCGAAGATGGGATCATCGGTGTGATCGTGAAGGAATACGGTCGTATCGTCCCAGGTCAGTTCATTGCTCCGTTGCCGGAGTACGACTTCGAAGCGGGTGAGTACGCTCAGCCCGTGTCGAATGGTGCGCTGGCCATGGTGATCGGCACTGCAAACCGGGCCATTCTCCAAGATCTTGGTCACATCGTTTTCCTCGATGTTGGTAGTGAGGACAACGTCGGGCTGGGTGATGAATTCACGTTGTTCAACCAAGTCGACACGGACGCTGCACAAGGACGCCTACAGGTGGTGGGTGCTCAGGCCGGCATGGCCGCTGCACGGGTTGTGCATATCGCGAGCCCGGTGTTCGAACAGGGCGTTGTGGTGCGCCTCACCAAGAAGATGCGATGACGTTTGACGCGACGAGGCTCTTCGCCCCTCGCATCTCCTCTGCAGAATCAGAGTTTCTACCGGCTTCGTCCGGTGGGGACTTTTCGTTGATGATGAGCTTATGAGCGAAATGAAGAAGCGGGTGCTGGTGACCGGCGGGGCAGGTTTTATTGGCAGCCACATCTCCGAGGCGTATCTGGCGAAGGGGTATGACGTCTGGATTGTCGACAATCTCTCGTCGGGCAAGCTGGACAATGTCCCCGACGGGGCATCGTTCGTGGAGTTGGACATCCGAGACGCCGAAGGCGTGCGCAACCTCTTTCGGGAGTTCCGCTTCGATCTCGTGAACCACCACGCCGCGCAGATCGATGTTCGGATCTCGGTCTCTGATCCTGCCAAAGACGCATCAATCAACGTAATGGGGCTCTTGAACCTGACCGAAGCGGCGATTGAGATAGGGACGCAACGCTTTATTTTTGTGAGCAGCGGGGGCGTCGTGTACGGCGAGCCACAGGAGATCCCGACGCCTGAAACCGCCCCCAAGTCACCCCTTTCTCCTTATGGGGTCACGAAGCTGGCGGGCGAGTTCTACCTGGACTATTACCG
This sequence comes from Longimicrobiales bacterium, assembly GCA_029245345.1. NCBI lineage: Bacteria > Pseudomonadati > Gemmatimonadota > Longimicrobiia > Longimicrobiales > Longimicrobiales bacterium. The sequence goes on along the minus strand of JAQWPM010000015.1, from coordinate 101,452 downwards.
GCATATTCGAGGAATCGACTACGCAGCCATGCGCTACTCGAATGTGTATGGCCCGCGCCAGGATCCACATGGTGAGGCGGGTGTAGTAGCGATCTTCTCGACCCGGCTCCTAAAAAACCGAGGCCTCACCATTTTCGGCGACGGCGAACAAACCCGAGACTACGTGTACGTGGGTGACGTCGTGGCAGCGAACATGCTCGTATCCGAGATGGAATTGTCGGAGTCTAAGGCGCTCGACGACCGCGCCTTCAATGTGGGCACGAACGTCGGGACGAGCGTCGTCGGTCTCGCGGACGCTCTCGAGTCTGTCGCCGGTGTGTCACCGGGCCGCAAACATGAAGACGAGCGCCCCGGTGAGTTGCGACACAGCACGCTCAATACGGCCAAGCTCCGGTCTCATGGATGGGCTCCTGCCCATTCTTTGGAACAAGGCTTGCACGCTACATACACACATATCAAAAATCAGGCTGCTGGAGCCTCTGAATGACGCCTGCCGTGCTGCTTCTCCAAACTAGAGCGCCGACATCCGTGATGGGCATGATCTTCGGGGGAACGATCTCCACGAAGCTCATTCTGCTCCTTCTCGCGTCGGCTTCGTGCGTGTCTGCTTACATCATCTACCAGAAGTGGAAGCAGTTCCGAGAAGTGCGCCTCCAAGGTGATGAGTTCTTGGAGCATATGGAGCGGGCGCAGCGTCTCGAGGATGCATACAAGGCGATCCTGTCGTTGCCGGAGTCCCCGTACGGACGGGTCTTTCGTCAGGGAGTGAACTTCTTCAGCGAACTTCGCCCTGGAGCACTGCGTGAAGGTTCTCAGAACGCTCCAGGTCTGTCCCTGATGCAGCTGGAGGCCCTGAGGCTGGTGCTGGAGAAATCAGAGGCGGAGGAGCGGGACGAGTTGGCTCAAGGCGTTCAATGGCTGGCCATCATCGGCTCTGTGTCGCCACTTCTCGGGTTGATGGGAACGGTGATCGGAATCATGAACGTCTTCCTCAACATCACGTCCGCGGGCGGCAGCAACATCATGGCCGTGGCTCCGGGTGTGGGTCAGGCGCTCATCACGACGGTGGCGGGCCTCTTTGTCGCCATTCCGGCGGTGATCGCATACAACCACTTCGTGTCCCAGCTGAATCTGGTCAGCGGTGAGCTGGAAGGTTTCTCCAGCGAGTTCATTGGGACGCTCGCTAGGGAAAGCCGCGTCTAGTGTCCCTCGGCACCCGCCGCCGGATGCGCGGTGGCCGCGCAGATCTCCCCCTCAACGCGGAGATCAGCGTCACGAGCCTGGTTGACGTCGCGTTCACGCTGCTCGTCATTTTCATCATCACGGCACCGATCATGCAAGGTGGGATCGAAGTGTCGATCCCGGAGGCCGATGTCCAGCCGCTCACCTCGCAGGACGAGCCGTTCTTCATCACGGTGGCTGCGGACGGGACGATCTACATGGAGGAGACCGTCGTGACGGCTGAAGCGTTGCAGAGCGGATTGGGCCAGCTCCTGGGAGCAGGCACCATCGAGCGTGTGTATATCCGCGGGGACTCGCTCGCGCCGTTCGGACCCGTCGTGCGCGCGATGGCGAGTGCGCAGAACAGTGGCATCAATTGGTCGATCGTCGCCGTGCCGTACCCGGGGAACTGATTTAGATGTCCCGACGGCACGATCCCTTCGACCGCCAGAGCGCTCTTGCGTCCGCGGCGTTTCATGTCACGCTCCTGTTGGTGGCCTGGGTGACCTCGTTGGGCAGCACGCCGCAAATGGAGTTCATCACGTACGAGATCGAGTTGGTTTCGCCGCCGCCGACCCAGCAGGCTGAGGAATTCGCCCCGGCCGTCGAGGAAATGACCGTCGAGACGCCCGATCCGACTCCGCCCAAGCCTGAGCTTCCGGCACCAGAGCCTGAGGAGGAGGTCACGATCGAGCAGGAGGACCCGCCCGAAGACCCTCCCGAGCCAGAAACGGACCCGGTTACTGAAGTGGCGGACGACCCGACACCGGCGACAACCACCGAAGAGCCCGTGGAAGACGCGACGGAGTCCGGAGAGGACATCAACGTCCGAATGGAAGGCGTTCGCCGCGACTACCCGGCATACTACGGCAACATCATCCGACAGATCCAGAACTGCTTCCGGCCTCCACAGGGCCGCAATTTGATGACGACAGTGTTCTTCTACATCGAACGCGACGGCTCCGTGACTGACATGGACTTTGTCGGTCGTTCAGGAAACTCAGATTTCGATTTCAGTGCCTTGGGCGCCGTTGAATGTGCCGGTCGAGGGAGATTCGGACCTCTCCCCGACGACCTGCCATACGAGCGACTCCCGATCCAATTCAAGTTCGAGCCGCGAGGCGAAGTATCATGAGCATGAACGTGTGGAAGGGAATGAGAGGTGGAGCCGCGTTGGTCGTGGGTCTCCTCTCAACGGCGGCTCTCGTCTCAGCCCAGGAGGAAGAATCGATTCCGGGTGTGAGTTTGGGGTTGGTCTACGAGAACCAGCCGCAGCCGGCATTGGCCATCCAACCGTTCACGGGACGGTTCGGCGGTGGGGGCTTGGCCCCTGAAGTAGAGGCCATCATCGGGCGTGACATGCGCAACTCGGATCGTTTCGAGGTGATGGACTCCCTACCGGCCGGCCTCGTGGGCGATGTCGTGGACTACAGGCTCTGGGATCGCCTTGGTGCGGTATGGCTCGTGACCGCCCAGGTCGAAGGCGCAGGTGACGGCTACGTGCTCATCGTGGAGCTCCACGATGTGATCTACGGGCAGGCGAAGGAGAGAGGGCGCTTTCGGCTCCCGGATCCTTCGGACGACGATTTCCGCATGGCGGTGCATCGTATCTCGGACGAAGTCGTACGCTGGGCCACGGGCGACCCGGGCATGGCGGCGACGCGCATCGCGTTCACGATGTTGGACAACGACTACAACAAAGATGTCTACGTCATCGACTCCGACGGTGAGAACCTTCGCAAGGTGACGAACTATAGAAATCTCTTGTTGTCACCGGTTTGGTCGCCAGACGCTAAGAAGATCGCCTTCAATTCCATGAAGTCCGGTGACTGGCGGATCTACCAGCTGGACCTCGCCACCGGCGCGGAGACACAGCTGCCGGACGTGAGAGGCGGTGGCGATTACATGACGCCTGCCTACCACCCGGACGGCCAGACGCTGGCGTTCTCGGTGACCGGTAACGCGCGCAGCGGAATCTTCACATACAACGTTGGGCGGGACTGCTGCCTGGAGTTCCTGACCGGTGGCAACCACTACGACCTGTCACCGTCGTATTCGCCAGACGGCGACTGGATGGCGTTTCAGACCAATCGTTTCGGCTCCTCTGTGCCCCAGATCATGTTGATGCCCTCGGCAGGCGGTGAGGCGGAGACGCTGTCACCGTTCGAATACGGGGGGCGCGGCTACTACACGTCACCGGACTGGTCGCCGGAGGGGGATTTTGTGGCATTCCATGGCCGAATTCGCCGCGGGACGTACCACATTCTGGTGGCAGACATGGCCAACGATGGTCGTCGCCTGCGCCAATTGACATGGGAAGGCACTAATGAAGACCCCAGCTGGGCTCCGGACGGGCGTCACATCGTATTCGTGGGTGAGCGGCGCTGGGGCTTTGGCCTCTTCGTGGTGGACGTGGCCTCCGGCCGCCTCCGGCCTCTCTTGGCGGGCAGGCGGGTCGGCGTTCCAGACTGGTCCCCGTCGGTGGGTACGATCAACTGATCGGCGTTGCGCTCGCTCGGGTTTTGGCCTATATGCCTAAAGGCCTTTCCAAGGTTGGAAAGCGCATTACCTTCGTTGCGACGTCCTAGTTTGCCTGTGGGCGTCGCTCATATTGAGAACTAAAGTTCGTTCTACCCGGGAGCAGGGATGATCGTCCGTCGTTTTGCCGTAGCGGTCTTGGCCGCCACACTAGCCGTGGGAGCCTGTAAGGGTGACCCACCCCCGATGCCTGAGCCGCCTACGGCTGATCAGGACTCACTTCAGGCGTACCGTGACTCCGTAGCCAATGCCGAGCGTATGGCGCGTGAAGCTGCAGCAGCAGCAGCAGCCGAGCGTGCAGCAGCAGCTGCCGAGCGTGCAGCCGCGGCCGCCGCACGCACCACGCTCATGGAGCGGGTCCTCTTTGACTATGACGAGTCGGCGATCCGTATGGATCAGCAGAGCCTTCTGCGTCAGAAAGTCGCGATCCTGCGCGCCAGTCCTCAGGTCCAGATCCGTATTGCTGGTCACGCGGATGAGCGTGGATCGACCGAATACAACCTCGCGCTTGGCACCAGCCGGGCCGCGGCGATTCGGGACTACCTGACCGACTCCGGACTGCCGGCCAGCAGGTTCTCCATCGTTTCGTACGGTGAAGAGCGCCCGTCAAACCGATCCTCGAGTGAGATGGCTTGGTCGCAGAACCGTCGGGCCGAGTTCGAGATCACCGCAGGCTCGAGCGCGATCAACCCGGGCAACTAGCGGCATGACCCTTGCGGGACCCCTCCCCCGGGACAACCGGGGAGGGGTCCATGTATATGATGACTGACAGAGTCAGGTATCCGGCGGCTCGCGCAATCTTTGCGATGGCCGCCCTCGTTGCGCTCGGTGGCTGCGCCACCAAGGGCGACATTCGGAATCTCCAGACAGAGCTCATCGCGCTTTCCGCGCGTCAAGACTCCGTGCTGTATCAGTTGCGTATGCAGGCCATCTCCACGCAGGACACGCTTCGCACCCAGTCGAATCAGATCTTCGACTTTCGGGGTGACATCACGCGCCAGCTGCGCTTGATCGGGGAGAGCCTCAACCAGATAGAAGCTCTGGCTGGCGAGAACCAGCGTGGTATTCGTAGCATACGCGATCAGGTTTCGAACATGCGGACGCAGACGCAGGCCGTGTCTCGCGGCCCTGTTTCGGACTCGTCCGCGGTGGTCGGTGGGACTGCGCCTGGTGGCGGAAACGCCGACCAGTTATACGAGACCGCACGCGATCAAATGAATCGCGGCTCGATGACAACCGCGCGCATGGCGTTCGAGGAGTTCCTGCGAAGCCACCCGAATCACGAGTTGGCGCCGGATGCTCAGTTCAACCTCGCGCACGTGCTCAAGGAACAAGGGGAGTTGGACGAGGCGCTGGCAGCGTTCGGCGAGGTCCAGACACGCCACCCGACGGCTGAGAGAGTGCCCGATGCACTCTATCGTATGGCGCTGATCCATCTCGAACGGGACGATGACGATGAGGCGATCGACCTCTTGGAGCGTGTCATCAACACGTACCCGGATGCTTTGATCGCCGAAATCGCTGCGGAGAAGCTCGCCGAGATCCGATGAAGAATCGGACGCATTCCGGGTACTCTAAACAGGGAGGCTGACGCATGCGTTGCCCGCAGTGCGATGCCACGGAGAACCGTGTGGTCGACACGCGGGCGAGCCGAGGTGGACGTGCGGTTCGCCGCCGTCGTGAGTGCACCGTCTGTGATGCCCGATTCACGACCTATGAATACGTTGAAGAGCGGCCCATTCAGGTGCTCAAACGTTCGGGTGCGGTAGAGGACTTCGACCGCACGAAACTCCTCAGTAGTGTGAAGATCGCTTGTGCGAAGAGGCCGGTGTCGGCCTCACAAATGGAAGCGCTCGTGGACGATATTGAGGACGGACTCTCCCGGCAGGCCGGGCTCGAAGTGCCCAGTGTTCAGTTGGGCGCTCTGGTGATGGAACTCCTCAGTCCAATGGATCGTGTGGCGTATGTCCGCTTCGCGTCCGTGTACCGGAACTTCCAAGACGCCGGTGAGTTCCAAGAGTTCGTCGATGAGATGACCGCGGCTCAGGAGCGTGAAGAGCTCCGCAAGAACCAGGTCGAATTGCTGTTCTGATCTGCCGACCCCATAGATGTCACCTATACGCCAAATCCGCGGAGAAATGCCGTTCCTCGATCACCTCGAGGAGCTTCGTTGGCGCATTCTCTGGTCTGTGCTCTCGATCATCATCGCGGCCATTTTCGGATTCTGGCTCGTGTGGCGATTCAATGTCTTGGAACTCCTCGTAGATCCAATTCGCGTCGTCTACGATGACCCCGATTTGAAGCTCCAGTATCTCGCGCCAGGCGATGCGTTCTTTGTTACGCTGAAGCTCGGGATCTATACGGGCGTCATCATGGCGTTCCCCATCCTCGCCTACCACGTGTGGTCGTTCCTATCGCCCGCACTGGAGAAGCGAGAGAAGCGAGCCATCGTGCCGGCGCTTTATCTGGGAATGGTCCTGTTCGTTGGTGGCATGGCCCTCGCCTACTTCGCGGCGGTGCCTGTCACGCTCGAGTTCTTCAAGGCGTTCCAAGCTGAATCCTTGAATGCGCAACTCGAGATCAACAAGACATTGGGTTGGATCGTGAAGATGCTCTTGGCGTTCGGAGCGGTGTTCGAGCTCCCTATCGTCATCATGATCCTGAGCGTCATCGGGCTTGTGACGCCGAAGTTCCTGCGCAGCAAGCGCCGGCACGCGATCGTAGGAATCACGATCTTGGCCAGTGTCATCACGCCCGGTGACGTACTCGTCCTCACCGTGATGATGATGATCCCTCTCGTCTTCTTGTACGAGCTGGGCATCTGGCTTTCCGTGATCATCTATCGCGCCAAGGACAAGCGCCGTGAGGAGCTTGAAAAGGAGCTCGAGCCTGACCCGACGCCGCCGACGGGGTCCGTAGAGGTCAGTGAGCCGCCGAGGCATGAGGAGTAACGCTCTTCTTGTCGCGGGCTTAGCGCTCGCGGCTGCAATAGGCCCTCTAGGTGCTCAGGAACAAGTCGACTCGGCGCGACTCAAGGTGATGGAGCGCCTTCAGCGCTTGGGCCGTCCACCCGGGTATGACAGCATCCTGTTCGTGCAGGACTCTGTTCGTCTCGAAGATGCGCTTCAAGGCAGACGACCGAGTGGGGGAGGGGGCGATTCCATCACGGCTGCCCTCTTCGGGATGCCAGGCTTTACGTTGACTGAGTATCAGTCCGAGACGGCGAACTTCGATGCGGCCCAGCGGATCCTCGTTCTCACTGCGGCGGATGGCAGTCGGGCCCGAGTTAGCCGTGAAGGCATGAACGTGGAGGCCGATTCGACGATCACCTTCAATGATGCGAGCGGACGTCTCATCACGACCGGGATGACCACGTTCACGCCGCCGGACCAGGACCCCGTGGAGTCCGTGAGCCTGATCTATGACATCGAGGAACAACGTGGATCCGCGTTCGACGCGTCGACGTCGTTCAGTGAAGGCGGCGGGCGATGGAACGTGACCGGCGACATGCCCTATGCGGCTCCGGACTCTTCGTTCATGTCGCACGCCCGGTTCACGTCGTGCGAACTCGAAGAGCCGCACTACCACTTTGAAACCGACCAGATCAAGATCATCGGCGGGAGTGTTTTGGTCGCGCGCCCGGTCCGGCTCTACTTCGCGGATGTCCCAGTGGTCTGGCTCCCTTTCATTGCTCAGAGCCTCTCCCAAGGGCGCGCATCGGGGATCCTGACGCCACGTTTCAGCGTCAACGATATCGTGCGGACTTCCGGCGGCTACAGGCGCAGGGTAAGCAACATCGGATTCTACTGGGCCATGGGCGATTACTCGGACGCTCTTGTGGCCATGGACTGGTTCAGTGACAACTTCCTCAGCTTGACGAGTTCTGTGCGGTACAAATTCAACAAGCAGTTTCTGGACGGTGACCTGAACTTCCGCAGGTATTGGCGGCAGGACGGCTCGAGCGAACTCGCGCTCGACACGCGTCACAATTGGGACATCGACGAGCGGACTCAGTTGCGGATCTCCGGTCGATATGCGTCGAGCAACGACTTCGTACGAGAGAATTCGTTCAACCCCGCCGAGGTTACCCAGTCCATCGATTCAGAGGGTGGCATCAACCGTCGCTTCGATTGGGGGTCACTCTCTTTGGGCGCCAATCGCAAGCAGTATCTGTCAGACGACCGCACGGAGTGGACGCTTCCTTCCGCGAACCTATCGCTGTCTACGATCACGCTCTTCCCAGCATCGTCGACTCGCGGTCGGTTCTACAACAACATGACGTGGTCGGGGAGCGCCAACCTGACCCGACGCACCGTGGACAAGGTGCAGCCGACCGAGTTCGATTTCTCGGGGGCCAATACAGCGAACATGACGAGCGCAGCTCGCAGCAGTTTGAGTCTCGGTAGTTTTTCGTTCGCCCAGTCGGTGAAGTTGACGGAGCGCACGACAATGGGTGTGCCCGACGCGCTCCTCATGCTGGGTGACTCGGCCAGCCCCATGGACCTCATCATCGGCTCGCCGGCGACCGACATCGCTCAAGCCGACCTGACGTGGAACGCATCGCTCGACTACCAGAAACAGATCATTGGGTCGACTACGTTCACGCCGCGCCTCTCCATTTCCGGGAGTATGGAGAGAGCCGATACTTCGTTACTCGCGAGGGACTTCGTGTCAGCTCCCATGCGCGTGTCGTTTGGGGCTACGCTCAAGGGTGACCTGTACGGCATCCGGAACAACGTGCTCGGCTTCGAGGCGATCCGTCACAAGATCTCACCGTCGATCACTTGGGACTGGAGTCCGGAGAGCGCCCCCACCCAACTGCAACGCGACGTGTTCGGGGTACGCGCACTCCAGCCGAAGAACGCGGTTGCTGTGACGATCAATCAGACGTGGGAGGCGAAACGGAAGCCGGAGGAGCCAGACAGCACTGTGGCGGCGGCAGACACGATCGCTGTCGCGGACTCCATTATGGCGGCTGCCGTGGAACGGGCTGAGGCCGACTCAGCGTCGCTGGTGGCGGACACTGCGTCCGGCCCTGCACAGCTGGTGACCTCCCCGCCAATTAGTCTCCTCGCCCTCCGCACAAGCGTCGTCCGATATGACTTCGTACAAGCCGATTCTATTGGGAGTTTCCTGTCCGGCTTCGAGACGACCCGTCTCTCCAACCAGATCTCGTCGGACTACCTCCGAGGACTCTCGATTTCTGTCGACCACGAACTCTTTGATGAAACACCGGCCGAAGGCGAAGCGCCGAGGGTTTTTGCCCCTCATCTGGCGCAGGTAAATTTCTCGTTCGCGCTCAGTTCCAACTCACAGATCTTCCGCTGGCTCGGATTCCTGGGGACCGACGAAGAGGAAAGCCCCGCCGACCAACAGGACGACGAGGAACTCCAGGATGTGGACCCGTTCGAGGCCATGGGCCCGACCGATGAGTCCTCGATCGTGCCCGGGGGGCGGCGAGAGCCACGCGCGCCTCGCGCTCAAGGGTCGGGCGGAGGGTGGAACGCCAATTTCTCATACGCGCTGCAACGCCCGCGTGGGGAAGGGGCTCTCGTAAATCAGATGCTGACGGGCACCGTCACGCTTCGACCCACGGAGATGTGGGACGTGAGCTGGCGGACCGCGTATGACCTGGAACGGAATGCGTTCAATGACCATACGATTCGCCTCACCCGAGACCTGCACCGTTGGCAGGCCAACTTCGATTTCCTGCAGACCGCGACAGGGAACTGGTCGTTCCGGTTCGAAGTGAGCCTGATCGACAATTCGGACCTCAAGTTCGACTACCAGCAGCGCAATCTCGATGTTGGACTCCCGTCCAGCAGGCGCCGGTAAGGACGCTCTTTTGAAGCGGACCCCGTTCGCTCGAAGTGTCTTCACACGTTGTCTCGATGCGTCCTCTCTGGGTGACACTTTTCCTACTTGAATCTTACTTAAGCTGTTGGATCACAACAACTTACAGTTTGGTATGCCCTGTGCATATGTTCTGGTCGACACGAGAACGGGGCGGAGCCGCCCCCAGGGTCGATGGAGGAAGGGACGATGAGACGCGCGGTGATGGGATCTCTACTGATGGTTTTGGCGCTAGCCGCCTGCGAAGACGACTATTTCGTGCTGATCGACGAAGGGCCTGCGGCCCCTCGCGACCTCGTGGCGAGCTACTACGGGGGTGTGGTTACGGTGGGGTGGGAACTCGGATCGGGGTGGGACGGTGAGTCCTTCCGAGTCTATTCCCGGCGTGTCACGGACTCCGACTATTTCTTGATTGCCGAGATCACCAGCTGTACTGGGGGCTCTTGTACATATGAGGACGCGAACGTGCTCGGAGGGGAGACCTACGAGTATTACGTGTCAGCGTACGACTACTACAACGACATCGAGACGGCGACCGACTATTCGGTTGACGTATCCGTGCCCGTCGCTGAGGGGCCGCCCCCACCCGGTGTTGTCAGTGTGATTGCACTCGACAACGCCATCTACCTGAGCTGGGACCAGATGTCCCGTTCGTCGAGTGACTTCGCGTTCTACCGAGTCTACCAGGACGCCGGGAACGAGACAGATTTTCTGCTCGGTGAGACCGATTCTGAAGGATTCCTGGACTTGCTCGCCGTGAACGGCGAAACGTCGTGGTACTTCGTGCGTGCCGTGGACTCGGACGGCCATGAAGGACTCGAGAGTCTTGTCGCTCAGGGCACGCCTCGCCCGGACTACCACGGCGAGTGGGTGTTCGACTTCTTCGGGGAGCCAGCGTCTTCAGGCTTCCGGTTCCAAGAGAGCGAGGACACAAATCCGGTCATGAGCGGGACATCGTCGGATCGGCATTTTCGACTCGAAGTCGACCAGGCCGGGTGGTGGCTCGTACCGGGTCCCGGGACCGGAGTCTACCCGACCGGATTCGAGACGACGGCGCTCAAGTGCCAGGTCGCGGCGGACGCGGGTTGCTCCGATGTAACTAGCGCTCCGGGCTCGGGCTACGTGAGTTCAGATCAGTTCCTGGAAACGCAGATGAGTTATGTGCTGCGCGTCATCGGGGACGACGGTGCCACGCACTACGGTGTGCTGCGGGTCGAGCTACTGGGGTACGATCAGAACGACTCAGCGCTCATGATCTTCGACTGGGCGTATCAGATCCAAGCAGGAAATCCAGACCTGGTGAGTGGGATGGGTGGTTGATGGGGTAGGGCAGAAGACTTCCAGGGCCTAGATGACCCGGGCGCCAAAAGGCGTCCGGGTTTTCTGCCTTCAGGCGTGCCAAGCTAGAATATGCACATGGTGAAAGTCCTCGAGGCAGTTCCGAATTTCTCCGAGGGGAAGGATCTTTCGAAGATTCAGGCCCTGGTCGACACGATCGCGCGAGCGGGTGTTGAGGTCCTGGATTGGTCCGCCGACCCCGATCACCACAGATGTGTGGTCACATACGTGGGGGATCCGGGTGCTGTCGCGAAGGCGTCGGTTGATGCGGCGCGATTCGCCCGAGACCACATCGATCTGCGTGGGCACACAGGGGTGCATCCCCGGGTAGGCGCGCTGGATGTGATGCCGTTCGTGCCGCTCCATGCCATGGACATGGCGGAGGCCGTCACCGTCGCGCATAGGGTCGGGCAGGGGATCGCGGATCTCGGGGTTCCGGTCATCTACTACCGCGCGGCGGCCGATCCGCCCGGACGTGGGCTTGGCGATCTCCGACGTGGGGGCTTCGAGTCGCTCGCAGAGGGCTTCCCTGAAGGCCAGGAGCCTGATCTGCCTGTAGGCACCCAACGTCCCCATGAGAGTGCCGGTGTGACATGCGTGGGAGCCCGAGAAGTGCTCCTGGCCTGGAACGTCTTTGTTGAGGGAATCGAAGTCCGCGACGCCAAGAGTATTGCTGGGTCGATTCGTGAGCAAAACGGGGGTTTTCCGGGCCTAAGAGCTCTCGGATTGCACCTTCAAGGCCAGAATCGTGTACAGATCTCTATGAACCTCGAAGATCCAGTAGTTACGCCGCCTATCGCGGTCTATGAGGCCATTGTGCGCGAAGTCGAGTCATTGGGGGGCAGAGTCCTCGAAACTCAAGTGATTGGGATGATCCTTGACGCCCTTGTGCTTCCGGCCATGGCGGGCAAATTACACCTTCCTGACCTAGAACCAGCCCGCGTTTTGTCCCTCCGTCTCGACCAGCACGTACAAGACCGTCAGGGCACGAAAACGCAGACTCCGGACGACTCATGAGCATAGAATCGCTCAAAGGACAAGCCCGACGCCACGAGCAGAAGGAAGAGTGGCAGAAAGCGCTTGATCAATATTCGCAAGCCATTGCGCAGCTCGTCCAAGACGACCAGCCGGATTCCGGACTATACAATCGTGTAGGCGACCTCTGCGTACGAGTCGGCAATCTCGACGCAGCTGTAGAGGCATATGGGCAGGCCGCAGACCTTTACATGGAGGCCTTCTTACCGAACAACGCCATCGCAGTCTGCAAGAAGATCATCCGGAATGTGCCGGAGCGGCATCAGGCATATCTGCGCATGGGCCAGATCCGTGCCGAGCAAGGGTTCCTGCCTGACGCGCGCACCAACTTCCTGACCTACGCCGAGCGTATGCAGCAGGCGGGTGAGATGGAAGAGTCCTTCCGGGCCTTGGTGGAATTCTGCGACCTCGCCCCGGACGAGACCGACATGCGGGTCGTGGTGGCTGAGCAGATGGCTTCGCATGACCAGGTCTCGGACGCCGTTGAGCAGCTCTCGATCGCGTACGGACACCTGATGGCGAAGGGTGACCCAGGAGCGAGCGTGGTAGAAGGCAAGATCCGGGAGCTCGATCCAAGCGCAGATCTTGGCGCACCAGCGGCCGCGATGGCTCCGCCTTCGGGCGACATCTCCAATGCGGACGATCTGATGGGTCAGTTCGCTGATGTCGGTGGCGGGGACGACGATACTGCCGAGGCCGAGGCCGGCGTCGCTGTGGCCGACGTCGATCTAGGCGGCTTTGACATCGACATCGGTGCTGAAGACGCCGCCGACGAAGACGCGGTCGAGTTGCCGACCTTCGACCTGGGCGACGATGCCGAAGAAGAGGCCGGCGCTGAGTTGCCGACCTTCGACATGGGCGACGATGCCGAAGAAGAGGCCGGCGCTGAGTTGCCGATGTTCGACATGGGCGACGATGCCGAAGAAGAGGTCGGCGCTGAGTTGCCGATGTTCGACATGGGCGACGATGCCGAAGAAAAGGCCGGCGCTGAACTGCCCACGTTCGTCGTCGACGTCGATGCCGAGCCAGCCGAAGCGGATGAACTCGTCGAGGCCGCGATCGAGGAAGTCGCCGAGGAAGTCGCCGAGGAAGCTGCCCCGGCCGAGGAGGAAGCGCTCACCCTTCACGCCATCCGAGTACAGATTGCCTCGAGCCCTTCCGATGTGGGGCTTCGCCAACGAATGGTCGAGCTCGCATATGGTGTGGCCGATGACGCTGTTCTCGCCGAAGCCTTCATTGGTTTGGCGCAGGCGCTGGACGGGGCGGGCGAAAGTGCCAGCGCCCAGGGGGCGTATCAGCAGGTTCTTCAGGCGGATCCGAACAACGAGGTAGCGTTAGCGGTGCTAGGGTCGGCACCGACGGCCCAGCCGGTGCGTGAGGTTGCGGCGAACGAGGACTACGTCGACTTAGGCGCGATGATCTTGGGTGACGAGCCCGAGAAGACGACCCGCTTCACGGTTGCGTACGAAGAACCGTCAGGTGATGAAGAAGCCGATTTCGCGAACATGCTGGCGCAGTTCAAGGAGAAAGTCTCCGAGAACCTCGATGCCGGTGATGTTCGCGCGCATCATGACTTGGGCACCGCGTACAAAGAGATGGGCTTGCTCGACGAAGCCATCAGTGAGTTCCAATCTGCGCTGCGAGCGTCTCCAGATCACCTTCCGACGTATGAAATGCTCGGCCAGACCTTCATGGAAGTCGGTCAGCCGGAAGCTGCGGTGAACTCGCTCACGCGTGCACTAGGGGTTGGGCACGGCATCGAGGACGAGCTGATTGGCATCTACTACTACCTCGGCCTCGCCCAAGAGCAGGTGGGCAACAACGAGTCGGCCGTCGAGTTCTTCCACAAGGTCTTTGCCTTGGACATCAACTTCGCGGACGTGACGGAACGACTGCGGAAGCTGCGTTAATGGCCTTGATACAGCCCTCCACCCAAATCGACCCCGGACCGTCCGTCGCCGGACGCGGCCTCGACCTGGAGTCGATCCAGGCCCCGGTTCGCGAGGATCTGAGCCGAGTTGGGGATGAGTTGCGCCGGATTGTGGTTTCCGATTTTTCCATGATCAAGGACGTCAACGAGCATCTCCTCTTCTTGCAAGGCAAACTCTTCCGCCCCACGCTGCTCCTGCTGTCGAGCCGAGTCGGCGGAAAGCCTGAAGAAGACGCACTCACGCTGGCAGCGGTCGTGGAACTGGTCCACCTCGCTACGCTCGTGCATGACGATGCGGTAGACCACTCGGTGTTACGACGAGGGCTCCCGACGGTGAATGCGCTTTGGACGCACCAGGTGGCGATCATCATGGGGGACTATCTGTACTCCCGCGGCGTCACAGAACTGGCCCAGCGCGGCCACTTGGACGCGTTGACGGTTCTGGCGCGTGCGGCGAATGAGATGTCCGTCGGTGAGATGCGTCAGTTGACCTCGTACGACGCGCTCGACTTTACTGAAGACGATTACTACCGCCTCATTGCGGCGAAGACGGCATCGCTGATGTCTGCCTCGTGTGAGATGGGTGCTCTTGCCGGTACCGGTGAATACCGCACTCAGCTAGCCCAGTACGGCCACAATCTGGGGATGGCCTTCCAGATTGCGGACGATCTGCTGGACTACACGGGGACGGAAGCCGCCACCGGAAAACCGACTGGGCACGACCTTCGTGAACGGAAGGTTACGCTTCCTTTGGTGGGCGCGCTGGCGCACGCCACCGAGGCTGAAGAACAAGAGATTCGTACGTTCTTCACCCGTGTCGACCCGACGGACGAGGAGATCGACCACATCATCTCCATTGTCTCAGCGCGCGGTGGGCTGGAGTACGCGCGGGAGCGGGCAGACGCTTACGCGGGCATGGCGCTCGAGGCGCTCGAGGGTCTTCCTGAAGGTGAGTCCTTCGACGCCCTCCGCGACGCCGTGTCCTACGCCGTGGATCGCCGCCGATGAAGGAGCCGTATGCTCGTTGATACGAGAAGGCGGAGCACGATCCGTCTCATGTCGACCTTGGCCCTCGGGCTGTTCCTGGGCGGACTATTCACGAAGCTCTCTGAGATCTTCATGCCCGACAGTGTTGCCCGCGACTTTCTGACCATGTCTGTAGACGCGGAGATCGGGGGGCTTTCCATAGACCTCGTCGCTATGGCCTTCACACTCGGACCGATAACCTTTACGCTGAACGTACTGAGTCTGGTCGGGGTCGCGATCACAGCGATGATCGTGCGCTCCTGGATCTAAAGAGAGCTCGACCTGAGCCGACAAGAAATTGGGGTGTTCCCCCGCTGGAGGATTTGAGAAATGGGTTTTGGTGGACTCGGCATGGCGGAGATGATCTTCATCTTCATGATTGTTCTGCTGCTCTTCGGTGCGAAACGCCTTCCGGAGATCGGCTCGTCCCTGGGTAAGGGCATCCGGGAATTCAAGAGTTCGGTGAGTGAAATCGAACACGAACTCAAGGCGCCGGATCGTCAAATTCACCAGTCGTCGCCGCCTCCGCAGAGTGCGGATGCGACTGCCGGTGCGCCAGAAGATGGTGATGACGATGACGGTGAGCCGCGGAGCCTCAATACCGACTGAGCTGCGACGGAAACCATTGGGCAATAAAAGAGGGCCGGGGCGCATAGCGCCCCGGCCCTCTTCGTTTCTGCCGGAAGCGGTCTAGAAACCCCTCGGCATTTGAAGCGGTGCATCTTCGTCCACCGGAGCGAGTACTTCAGCCCGACGGTCGATAATCCGGGCCGATGCTCTGAGCGCTTCGATCCACTCTGCGAGTCGCGTCTGTTCGACCACCGCGACCTGCGTCTGACGCTGCTGGAGCGTCTGTGAGAGCCACGCCGCCGAGTCCGCGACTGCGTAGTTCATTTGCTGGATGATGAACGCGTTGGCTGGTGTGGTGACGACACCACTGATTTCACCCGGGCGTAGCCCGAACGCTGCACCGATGGCGCCGTTCTGACGGCCCATGCCAGGAACAAAGTCGTTTCGGCTGAAGAACTCGGTCTCGGTGATCTCGAGTCCCATCTCTGAGACCACGGCGTCGAACGTCTCGCCAGCGGCGATACGGTCAACGATTTGTTGGCCGTCAGAGGTTGCCCGCTCCATCTTCATCGCGAAGCGCAGCGTGGCTTCGATGGCTACTGTCGCGTCTCCGAGCGGAAGGAATCCCTCCTCCTCCGCACTGATCAACTCCAGCGCATAGAACGCCTGCTGCGTCTCGAATACCGGACTCACGTCGCCGGGCTCGGCGTCTTGGAATGCCCAGTCCGCGCCCTCGGAGACCTGCCCCGCACCCTGTACGAAGGGGAAATTTTCAGCAAGCTCGATCGTGGCGCTGGTAAGCCCCGCATTGGTTGCGGCCTCAGCAAGTGACATCGTTTCGGCCATGTCTTCGAGCGAGTCCGCCAGCATGAGGAGCGCGAACTCGCTGTCGTCGGTCCGCTCGAACGGAATCAGGATGTGACGCGCCTGGGCGCTGTCCTGACCCCAACGATCCGTGACCTCGAGAAGGTGATACCCGAAGGATGTGCGAATCGGCTCACTCAAGGTGTTGAGCCCGATCGAGAAGGCGACGCTGTCGAACTCGTTGACCATGCGGTCCTTGGGGAAGACTCCCAAGTCACCGCCGATCTGTGCACTGCCCGCATCCGACGATTCGCGAGTCGCTACCTCGGCGAAGTCGCCGCCGTCCAGGATCTCCTGGCGCAGGGTGGTGGCTTTGTCTCCCATGGAGACCGTGTCTGCGGCCGTGGGTGTCTTGTCGAGCACGGTGACGACGACGCGGGCAAGCGCGGGAGTGGCGAACTCGTCCTGGTTCGCATCGTAGTAGTCCGCCACATCGTCTGCGGCCACCGGGAAGTCAGCGTCGTCGTATCGTGACGAAGGATCCAGGGGCGCAAACCGAATCTCGACCTGGTCGTTCTCGTCGCGGAACTGCCGCCACAGGTCGCCATCGGACATGAAGATCCCGCTCGCGATCTGCCGGAGGAGCTTGCCCCTCGGAATCACGTCTCGGTAGTACGCCTCGAGCAGAACCAATTGATCCGGGGGAAGCGTCGCCAGGAACATCTGATACCCGACTGCGTCGAACTGTCCGGCCGCGCTCGTGAATTGCGGTCGGAGGTCGGCCGGCGGACTGAGCTGAGCAGCCTGACTGATCTCTGCGTTGGTCACGGAGATGCCGCGCTTACGCAATTCTTGACGGATCAGGAGCGCGTTGACGACCTCGTCGAACGCAGCATCCTCGATCTCTTTGATTTGCTGCGACGTGATCGGGAGTTCCTGACCACGTTGCACCTGGTCGTAGAGGTTGCGGTACGTCGCCATATAAGCGTCGTACGTCACGGACTCGCGGTTGACCGAGCCGATTTCGCCCAGACCACCGGAACTTTGACCGCTGATGTCCATCCCCCACTCGAAAATCATGAGACAGACGAAAGCGAGTGCTGCAAGCAGCATGATCGGCTTCGTTGCCTCTCTCATTTGACGCATCATAAGAACGGCGTCTCCCTACGACCCTGGTACGGGCGGAAAAAACGTTGCTGGACAGACGGGGAAGGATAACTGCTACCTGATCTGCTCTCAACGGACGGGAGCAGGTTGATTCTGCGATACCTTCGGATACGTCGGTCAGGGCAGGTGGTTCCCGTTTCGTTGACACTATTTCGCGGACTTCCGTATGTTGCGCCCTGACGATGCGTTAACTGATACCCCCTATCCTGTCTGTTCCGGAGCCCTCGTGATCGAATCCCTCGAAGGGGAAATTCGCACCCTACGGTCTCTTTTCTGGTCCGACCGCGACCCGGAAGGCCGGGGCTTCGTGCCTCTCGCAGACGCCTATAGGCGCGCGGGTGACCTGAAGCAGGCGCATGAATTACTAAACGATGGCCTCGGTCGGCATCCGGATTTCAGTCCAGGACATGTGGTTGCCGCTCGTTTGTATGGTGAGCAAGGGCTCTTTGCTGAGGCGGAGATCGCGGCCCGAAGCGCACTGGAGTTAGACCCGGAGAACGTCGACGCGATGGGTACGCTCATTGTCGCGCTAGAGGAACGAGGTGAGGTGGACGAGGCGAGAGGCCTACACAATCATTTGTCCGTTCTGGATCCAGAGCCGGGAGACGAGCCCGCGTCTGTGGCTGAAGAAGAGGTCGCTGACTTCGCTGCACTCGCGCCGGACGAACCAGGGGACGCCGTCGCTGAAGCTGACGCATCTCTCTCCGATGATGACGTAACCGACTTCGGGTCTCTGGCCCCGGACGAGCCACCGATCGAGGAGCCCGAGCCTGCTGCGGTCGACTCTGAGGCTGTGAGCGGCAGTGAGGACGAAGTCGTCCACGACTTTGTGGCGCTCTCTCCTGAAGACCTGTCCACCGGTGTTGAAGAGCCCGCTGCCGAGGAAGAAGTCCTTGGGGTCGATGCATTGGCACCGGAGGACATCGAGACGGAGATGGTCGACCTCGATCCGTTCGAGCCTGGAATGCTCGCCGAGGAGGTTCAGGACTTCGCGGCCTTGGCGCCGGAAGCGTCGGAGTTCGACGTTCAAGACTTTGCCGCTTTGGCACCCGACGAAGTCGAGCTTATGGAGGAGTTGGCGGCCAACGCTCCCAATGACACGGATGTTGACGACGAAGGGGCAGCGACTGCAGAGGAAGAAGCCATGGCTGATGCTCCGGCGGAGCACGCCCTGGCCGATCCCATTAATACCCGAACGATGGCGGAGTTGTACGTCACCCAGGGACTGTGGAGTCGGGCGGTTGAGGTATACCAGAACCTCGTCGACGCCAGTCCGGACAAGGATGCCCTCCAGATGCGATTGGACGAAGTGGTCAGACTCCAGAAAGAAGCGGCCGCCGCCGGCCCCGAAGAACTACAACAAGCGCCGATCGACCCGGTGCCCTCAACCTCGGAACGTGAGCCCGCCGACGAGGTTGAAGCCCTGGCTCGGGATCTTGCCGAGGCCGGAGACCATGAACACGACGTGGACACACCGTTCGCCTGGGCGGAGCAAGAGGCAGGCGAGGACGTCGACGTGAACAAAGGGCCTACGATGGGTGATTTCTTCGGCCGGATGCTGACTTCGAACGACGAGGACGACACATGAGGATCGGAATCATCCACGGACCCAACCTCCGGCTGCTGGGAAGACGAGAGCCTGAGGTATACGGGTCCGAGACCCTAGACGATGTGAATACGAAGCTGACGTCGCTCGGGGCTGAACTCGGCGTCGAGGTCGAGACCTTCCAGTCGAATCACGAAGGGGAGTTGCTCGACCACGTGGAGGAGGCCTCCGCCCGGGTAGACGGATTCGTCATCAACCCTGGTGCGTACACCCACACTTCGATCGCCCTGCGTGATGCGCTCGTGGGTGTGGAGACGCCGTTCGTCGAGGTTCATCTCTCCAATACCGCGGGCCGCGAACGCTTCCGGCGGCACTCTTACCTTTCCCCAGTTGCCTCGGGTGTGGTTTATGGCTTCGGGGTGGAGGGCTACCTTCTAGGGCTTCAGGGCCTGGTGGCCCGTTTGCGCGCGTAACGCAGCCAATACCTAAGACCCCTAAAACACGCGAGACCGCATGGCGAGCACCGCGGATTTCCGCAACGGATTGGTCATAGAGATTGATGGTAGTCTCTGGGCCATTACCTATTTCCAGCATGTGAAGCCCGGCAAGGGCGGCGCATTTGTGCGTACCAAGCTCAAGAACGTCCTGACGGGTGCAGTCGTCGAGAAGACGTACCGCGCTGGTGAGAAGGTGAATGACGTTCGGCTTGAACGGCGCCCGGTGAACTACAGCTACATGGATGGCGACCTGTACTACTTCATGGACGCCAACACGTACGACATGATCCCCATTGCCGGTGATCTCCTTGGGGACGATCAGCTCAAGTACCTAAAGGAAAACATGGCGTGCGAGGGGCTCGTCCACGACGAGAAGATCATCAGTGTAGAGCTGCCGAACTTCGTGGAGCTCTTGGTCACTAGGACCGATCCCGGCTTCAAGGGTGACACAGCACAGGGCGCCACCAAGCCTGCCACGCTCGAGACCGGCGCCGAGATCCAGGTGCCTCTTTTTGTGGAAGAGGGCGACGTGCTAAAAATCGATCGGCGTGACGACAAATACATGTCCAGGGTTTAACGAATGATTGATCTCGATTTTTTAGATCGCCTGATCAAGGCGTTGGACGACAGCAGCGTCGACTCGCTTGAGATCGAACGTGGTGGAACGCGCGTTCACTTGTCGAAGACGCCTCTGCATGCTGCCGTACCCATGGCAGCTCCAGCCATGATGCACGCCCCGGTCGCTGCGGCGTTGCCGGCACCTGAAGCGGCACAGCCGGCGAGTGGTGACGCGGCACCAGGGCCATCGAATCCGAATCTGCTCGAAGTGACCTCCCCGATGGTCGGGACGTTCTACCTAGCCCCGGCCCCGGACGCTCCTGCCTATGTGGAGGTGGGTACACGTGTGAAGAACGGCGACACGCTGTGCATCATCGAAGCCATGAAGCTCATGAATGAGTTCAAGTGCGAAATAGAAGGCACGGTGGTCGAGCTCTGCGTCGAAAACGCGCAGCCGGTCGAATACGGGCAAGTCCTTTTTCGCGTGGATCCGGCCTAGTCAGGCCGAAGAGACTCCTTTGTTCAAAAAAGTCCTGATCGCCAATCGTGGCGAGATCGCGCTTCGTATCATCCGCGCCTGCAACGAACTCGGCGTAAAAACGGTTGCTGTGTATTCCGAGGCAGACCGAGAGTCGCTCCACGTTCGTTTTGCGGACGAGGACGTGTGCATTGGGAAGGCACCGGCTACAGATAGTTACCTCCAGATCCCAAGGATCATGGCCGCCGCAGAAGTGACCGGCGCAGAGGCCATTCACCCGGGCTATGGCTTCCTAGCGGAAAATGCCGAGTTCAGTGAGATCTGCACTCGCTTGGACGTGACCTTCATTGGGCCGACTCCGCACCAGATTCGATCGATGGGGGACAAGGCGACCGCGCGCGCCACGATGATGGATAGTGGCGTGCCGACCGTGCCCGGTTCCGAAGGCATCATTGAGGACATGGACGAAGCCATGCGGGTGGCCAAGGAGATCGGCTTCCCCATCATGGTGAAGGCGTCTGCGGGGGGTGGTGGTAAAGGAATGCGCATTGCCGCCTCCGAGGAGGTCTTCGGGAAGCAGTTCGTGGCGGCCCAGACCGAGGCTCAGAACGCGTTCGGGAACCCGGGTGTGTATCTCGAGCGATGCATCCTCAAGCCGCGGCACGTCGAGATCCAGGTCTTCGGCGACCAGCATGGGCGTGTCGTCCATTTGGGTGAACGGGAGTGTTCCATCCAGCGCCGCCACCAAAAACTCCTCGAGGAGGCTCCGTCTCCCGCTGTGACGCCCGAACTGCGGGCCGAGATGGGTGCAGCTGCGGTGAAAGCCGCAGAAGCCATCGACTACGTCGGCGCGGGTACGGTAGAGTTTCTGCTCGATCAGGACGGGTCGTTCTACTTCATGGAGATGAACACCCGCATCCAGGTCGAGCATCCGGTCACTGAGGTCACGACTGGCTTCGACTTGGTAAAGGAGCAAATCCGGGTCGCTGCCGGCGAACCGCTGACGTTTCCGGAGATGTCAGAGCATTTCCAGCATCGGGGTCACGCGATCGAGTTCCGGATCAACGCTGAAGACCCGGATCGAAATTTCGCTCCAGGGCCGGGTGTGATTCAGACGTTCCATCCGCCAGGGGGGCCGGGCGTCCGCCTCGATACACACGTGTACACTGGGTACATCGTGCCGCCCAACTACGATTCTCTGATCGCGAAACTGATTGTGAGTGGCGCAACGCGGGCGGAGGCGATCGTGCGAGCGCGCCACGTCTTGGATCAGTTCATCATCGAAGGAGTGCCTACTACACTCCCGTTCCTGCGTCGGATCGTCGATGACCCTGCCTTTATTGCGGGTGATGTCGATACAGGCTTCGTAGAACGCATGATGGCGGAAGACGGAAACGACTGATGCGGATCGACACGTATTTCACGCTGCCGGAGATCGATCCTGCTGTCCTGTCGGAATCGACTGTGGTGGTCATCGACGTCGTCCGTGCCACTACGTCCATCGTCGAGGCGTTGGCGAACGGCGCCGGTGGCATCTATCCAACGGAGTCCACTGCAGAGGCCGTTCGTCTGGCCCAATCGCTCGGTCGGGAAGACACGCTCCTGGTCGGTGAACGGAAGGGGGTGAAGATCGAAGGCTTCGATCTGGGCAACTCTCCCTCCGAATTCACGGCCGAGGCCGTGGGCGGCAAGAAGCTCGTGATGAGCACCACGAACGGGACTCGGGCCCTCAGCGCAGTGTCTGAGGCGAGCCGCCTGCTGGTTGGCGCGTTCACAAACCTCGGGGCCGTCGCTGGTGCATCAGCCGATGACGACGCAATCGTGATCGTCTGTGCAGGCCGCGATGGGGCCTTTGCGATCGAGGATGCGTTGTGTGCGGGACACCTCATCTGCCGCATCGCGGACGGTGCGGCTTCGCCGCTGGAGATGAACGATGCTGCGCGGGCGGCGGTGGTTCTTGCGAAGTCCCGGAAGCCCTCCCAGGCTTTCTTTAAGGTGACCAAGGCGGGCCAGGCGATTTCCGACATCGGACTCGCAAGCGATCTTGATGTTTGCGGTGACGTGGATCGTCATGACATCGTTCCGGTAATGAACGACAACACCATCACTTTGCTGGGAGACTGGAGACCACTTGCTGAGCGCTGAGCAGCAACGGGAGATGTTCGCTGTGGGCCTGCTGGCCCTCGCACTCTTCGTTCTCCTGTCTCTGCTTCCAGTGACGGTCCCTGGAGAGCGAGGCATCGAGTGGTTCCCGTCGGGCAACATGGTGGGCCCTGTGGGTGGTGCGGTCCGTGGCCTGCTCACGGCCTTTCTAGGCGGTTCTGCGTTCATCGTCCCGGGGCTCCTGACGTTTTCCGGGCTCCGCTTTGGTGGTTGGCTGTCTGACTATTGGACCCCTCGCCTGACGATCTTCACCGGCGGATTGGTACTCTTGGTACCGGTTCTCGTATGGGTGCTCACCACCGAGCCCACGGCCGCGGGCTGGCTCGGTACTAACGTCGGAGATCCGCTGGTCAGTTTGGTAGGGTGGTTGGGAGCCCTGCTCATCACGGGGGTCGCCGTCGTCGCACTCTCAGTCGGCACGCTGGGTTGGAATCCGCTGCGTTCCATGGGCCGGGGAGTCCTGGCGGGTGGAGATGCCGCGGGCCGCACGGCCAAAGCGCTGGCGGAGAAGGGCAAAGAACTGGCTGAAGCTCGGGCGGTGGCCAAAGCAGAACGAGCTGCCGAACTCGAGGCGGCGGGCGCTATGGAAGGCATGGAGCCCGACTGGATGACCGGCGAGGCTGAGCCTGAGCCTGAGCCGGAAGAACCAGAATCCGAGCCCGAAGCCGAGGCTGAGCCCGCAGTCGAGCCAGACGTGGATGACTCTACCTCGGCGGACGGTGAGGAATCTGAAGAGCCTGCCCACGACATAGGCTCGGACGAGGGACACCTCGAGGACCCGAACGAGGGTGATGAGGTCGAGCACGAAGTCCCGCCTATGGACCTGCTCTCCGAGGCCGCGGTCCGCGACCGGGCGAGCATGGAACGGCAACTCGACGAACTCGGCCATGTGCTCGTGGAGAAGCTCGGGACCTTCAACGTCAGCTGTGAGTTGAGTGGGCGAACGATCGGCCCGGTGGTGACTCGGTTCGAGGTCGTCCCGGCACCAGGCGTAAAAGTGAACCGAATTGCTAACCTCGACGCCGACCTCGCCTTGGCGATGAAGGCCAAGAGCATCCGCATCGTCGCTCCGATTCCGGGGAAAGGCGCGGTTGGCGTCGAGATCCCGAATCCGACTCCCGAGATCGTGAACCTGCGCGAGATCTTGGAGTCCAAGGAGTTCAAGACCGCCAAGGGTGATCTGCCGTTGGCGCTTGGAAAGTCCCTGGACGGTAAACCCTACGTCGCGAACCTCACCAAGATGCCCCACGTGCTCATCGCGGGTGCGACGGGCGCGGGTAAGTCAGTGTGTCTGAACACGATCGTCACGAGTCTGGTCTACCGACACACACCAGAGACGCTCCGACTCCTCATGATCGATCCGAAGATGGTCGAGCTATCGGTCTACTCGAAGCTCCCCCATCTGCGCCACAACGTTGTCACCGACCCCCGAGACGCTGCCGGTGTACTCAAGTGGGCTGTGATGGAGATGGAACGCCGCTACGCGTTACTCAAGGCGAACTACGTGCGTTCTCTGGCGGAGTTCAACAAGAAAGTCCGTGATGACGTGGTACTGAAGCGCGCAGAAGCGAAGGGGCCGGAGGGGGATGAAGATCGATGGATCTACGATGACGGGATCGTGCCCTACATCGTCGTCGTCGTCGACGAGCTCGCCGATCTGATGATGACCGTGCAGAGCGAGGTGGAGAGGCCGCTCACACAGCTTGCTCAGAAGGCGCGTGCGATCGGGATCCACCTCATCGTGGCTACGCAGCGTCCCTCGGTGAACGTGATCACGGGCCTCATTAAGGCGAATTTTCCGACGCGCATCGCGTTCCGGGTCGCCTCGAAGACCGACTCGCGCACCATTCTGGATATGAACGGAGCGGACGCCCTTCTTGGAAACGGCGACATGCTGTTCTTGCCACCGGGGCAGAGCGAGCCCGAGCGGGTACAGGGTGCGTATCTCCCGACCGAGGACACGGAACGGCTCATGGGTTGGTATGTCGAACTGCTGGAGAAACGCGGAGAAATCCCGGACCCGGTCGTTGCCGGACTGGAGACGGACATTCTCGAGGAGTTGCGTGGGCAGGAGCTGGAGGACGCGGCGATCACCGCGGAGGACATCGTGGGAGACTGGGACGACCTTTTCAAGGCGGCCGCCGATGTCTGCATCTCAAACGGAACGGGCTCGACTTCGCTTCTTCAGCGCAAGCTGAGTATCGGGTACGGCCGTGCGGCCAGGATCGTCGATCAGCTGCAGGATGCTGGAGTCATCGGAGAGTCGATCGGGTCCAAGGGTCGGGAAGTGATGATGAACATGGACGAACTCGACGCGATGTTCCCGTGATGCGGGTCCGCGGCCTTCTCCTAGCCGCTGTTCTGATGATTGCGGTAGCGCCTGCGGCAGTGCCTTCGGCGGTGACGGCCCAGCAACCGGACGGTCTCGGAGTTTTGGAACGCGTCGCCGCACGGTATGCAGGGGTCACCTCGCTGTGCGCTGACTTCGTGCAACATCTCGAGGTGGAGATGATCTCCCTTGAGCGCACGGGGTCGGGACAAATGTGCCAGACTCAACCCGATCGGTTCGCCATGAGGTTTTCCGAACCGGCGGGAGATGCGGTCGTCATCGATGGTGAGTCGATTTGGCTGTACTACCCGAGCAACGACGAAGCAGTCGTCATTCGGATTCGTGTGACCGGGCCCCCCGGAGGATATGATCTTCACCGCGAGTTCTTGGATCGCCCGGCGGAAAAATACACGGTCGAATACGAGGCCGAAGAAGTGATCGATGGCCACGAAACCCAGCGACTTCGTCTCACGCCGAAACAGCGCTCCTCGTATGTCTCGGTTGTTCTTTGGATCGATGCAGGAACTCCGGTCCTCCGTCGAATCCGGATTCATGAGGACGGAACGGTGAGGACCATCACGTTGTCGGACGTCCAGCTCGGTCCCGCCGATCTAGACCCGGCGTTCTTCACCTTTACCGTGCCACCCGGTGCGGATGTGATCTCCAGATGAGCCAAGCTCGCACGCGCGATCTTCCGGTTTTCCCGCTGACGCCGGACCCTGTGCGTGGCGACGCCTCCCGTGATGCGGCCCCCGTCCATCACCAGATTGAGGCGACGGGTGCCGAAGACGGGCCGCGCATCGCGCTCATTACCCTGGGGTGTGACAAGAACACCGTCGACTCCGAGCGCATGATGGCCGCGCTCGTAGGCCACGGAGCCCACGTATCGTCCGAAGTCGACGGAGCCGACGTGGTGATCGTGAATACGTGCGGCTTCATCCAAGAAGCCAAAGAGCAATCCATCGAGACCATTCTCGAAGCGTGTGATTTGAAGGCCGACGGTGGTCTCAAGGCAGTGGTCGCGGTTGGCTGCCTGGTCCAGCGTTACAAAGACGACTTAGTAGAGGAAATCCCCGAGGTCGATCTCTTCATGGGGCTGACAGAACTCCAGGGACTCGTCCCCGAGTTGCGCCAGCGTGGGCTACTGCCCGACGAAGAGGTTATCCCGACCATGGAGCGGCCCCTCCGGGTGCTGTCCACGGCGACTTCACACACCTCCTACCTGAAGATCAGCGAGGGGTGCGATCACACATGTGCGTTCTGTGCGATTCCGCTCATGCGCGGGTTGCATCGCTCTCAGCCGGTTGATCTCCTCGTCCGCGAAGCGGCCGGGCTCGGTGAAATGGGCGTGAAGGAAATCAACATCATCTCCCAGGACACCACCTGGTTCGGGCGCGATCTGAAGCGGAAGGACCAAAGTGCGCCGCTGCTTCGCGAACTTCTGCAGGGCCTCATAGAGGGGACCGATGTCCCGTGGTACAGGCTGTTCTACATGTACCCGTCCGGAATCACGCGGGAGATGGTGGACTTCATGGCATCTGAGGCACGGATCCTGCCATACCTCGATATGCCGATTCAGCACGGCAGCGATCGGGTGCTCGGGCTCATGCGAAGACCGGAGCGCCAAGCGACGATTCGTGAACGTGTGGGTTGGCTCCGGGAAGCGATCCCGGACCTCACATTGCGCACGACTGTGATCGTGGGCTTTCCAGGCGAAACGGACGCAGACTTCCGGGAGATGCTCGAGTTGCTCGACGAGATTCAATTCGAGCGCGTCGGTGCCTTCACCTACTCGGTGGAGGAAGGGACCCGCGCGGCCGACATGGACGGCCAAATCGATCAACAGGTGATGAACGAGCGCCTCGAGGAACTCATGGAGCTCCAACGAGGCATCAGCTTCGACAAGAATGCAGCGCTCATTGGACAGACCATGACTGCATTGGTGGACCGGGTCATTCATGACGATCCGGAATTCGGAGCGGTCGCCCGCACCGTCGGGCAGGCGCTCGATGTGGATGGTGTGACCAACATCCGGAAGGCTGACGCGCTCGCGGTGGGTTCGCTCATTGATGTCGAAATCGTAGACGCGCTGGATTACGACCTCGTGGCCGAACTGAAATAGGTCGGTCCATGGTCGCGGTGAGGCTGAAGACGTGGTTGAACCCCAGGGGGGAGAATGAGGATGGGACTCAAGACACTGGTGCGGGTGAGCGCACTCGCGGCGTGCCTGGCGGGGCCGGGCGCCCTTCAGGCGCAGGACCTCGCGGACTTCGACTACGAGAATCTGTCGTTCCGTGGCTTCGGTTTCGAGTACGGGCATATCTACCCGAGCCGAGTCGATGAGGTAGAGAGCTACAGCGTCCGTTTTGATCTCGGCTACCTTGGGCCGGGGCTCAGAATCGTCCCGAGTTTCAGCTACTGGAACGCTCCCTTTAAGGCGGCTGAAGTCACCGAACTCGAGACCCGTGTCGCGAGCCTCGTCGCGAGGGAAGCGGGAGTTCCCGTTCCGAGTGTCGATCTCGGGAGTATCGAATGGACCGACATCGCGTTCGCCCTCGACGCCCAAGTGGTTTGGAAGGTCCCGCTCGACATTTTGACGTTTGCGGGCCTCGGGATCGGGGTGCACTCGCTCAATGGCGACGGTGCCGCGATCAACGGAACCTTCATAGAAGACCTGCTTGATTCAGTAGCAGCCGGCTTCAATTTGCACGCGGGACTCGAATACCCGGTGACGGACTGGTTTCGGCTGACGAGCCAGGGACGCTATGAGGTCTTGGGTGATCTCCAGTATTTTCAGGTGAGAGTTGGAGCACAGTTTATGATTGGCGATAACGCACCAGGGGAGGAACGCGGGGGATGACGGAAGGGGCCGCTCCCATTCGCTTGGCCGTAATTGGCACGGGCGCGATCAGTCAGATTGTCCACGTACCCATCTTCGCAGACCGCGAAGATGTCGACTTCGTCGCTCTGGTGGATACAGATGTCCCCAAGGTCGAGACGATTGCTCGCCGATTTGGAATTTAGGAAGTGATCGATCCGGAAGAGGCTGTGGACCGCGAGGACCGATACTACGCACGGGTCAGGCCACGGGACGGCTCGGGGTCGCTTCCTCCGTTGGAGATCGACAAGCAGTTGGGTGGCCGGTGTGACGCGGAAAAGCCGGTGGGCCAGGTCGCTCTGATGCGGCTCATCAAGGCCGCGTATGCCTTGGCCGAATCCGGGAAAGAGGTCTCGCTATAACGTCGGTTCGGGATGCTGGGGGACGTATTCAGGGGTTGAAAGCGCTACTGATGCCACGCCCTGGTGAGCGACTCTTGCCCGCTGTGTCCGGAGTGGTGTTGGCACTTTCCTTCCCGCCGCTTCACCCACTCATTCTCCCGTTCGTGGGACTTGTACCGTTTGTGCTCTGGCTGGATGGGCTGCCTGCCTCCTCAGCCGGCCGTCAGGCCGCTGTCCGTGGATCTGCGGTTTTTGGCGCGACCTATTTCGGGATCCTTCTCTACTGGGTCTTCGTGGCCCTCGCCTGGTTCTCCAAGTTGGCCATCCTCGCGTGGGCGGGAGTCATGTCGATTCTAATCGGTGTGGCCATTTTGTTCGGCTGGATGCTCCACCGCATGATGCATGCGGTGAGAGTCCCGATGTGGCTCGCCGTGCCGGTAGCCTGGACAGCGGCAGAGTGGTTCCGAGCGCACCTGCCCGGCTCGCTCGCCTTCCCATGGCTTGGTCTTGGAACATCGCTCACTGCATTCCCGGAGCTGATTGGGGCCGCGGAGCTGGTGGGGGCCAGAGGGCTTACGTTTTGGATCGCCCTGGTCAACGGACTCGTGGCAGGCCTCGTGCTGGCGTTGCGCGACCGGAGGCCCTGGATGCCCCGAGCGGCGATCATCAGCGGGGTAGTCCTGCTACCCATGGCCTGGGGAGTGTGGCGCGCCAGCACGCTGGAGATGCGGGATGTCGCGACCGTCGCTGTGGTCCAGCCGAACATCCCAGAGCACATCAAGCTTGACCGGGAGGCGGTCTACGACAGTACGTATGCCTCCTTGAACCGGCTGGTAGCGCGTATCGCACCGGGTTCGGTCAGCGCGGTCGTGCTGCCTGAGGCCGTGCTGCCCACGTATCCGATGACCGGGGGTGCATTCGAAGACATGCTTCGGATTCAGGCCCTCAGCCGAGAGGTGGGTTCTCCGATTCTTTTTGGTGGCCTCGGAGTTCGTATGGGTGAGGACGGAGAATCGGTGCCATACAACTCGGCCTTCCTGATGGAGCCCCAGGGCCTGACGGACTTCCAGTATCACAAGCGCTACTTGGTGCCGATGGTCGAACGGATTCCTTTCCTGCCACCGAGTTGGAGAAGCGGCGCCCGCCACTTTGGTGCCTACGGGGTAGGCGAGGGCTGGCCGTTGGCTGAAGTGGACGATGTCCTGTACGGCGTCCTGATCTGCTACGAATCGAGTTACCCCGAAGGCTCCCGACGCTTCCGGCTCGCCGGAGCCGATGTGCTCCTGAACATCACGAACGACGCTTGGTACGGCCGAGAACCGCTGTATTCGCGGACGACGGCGCTTTGGCAGCATCCGGCGCATATGATCATGCGTGCGATCGAGAACCGCGTGGGCGTCGCGAGGGCGGCGAATACCGGTATCTCGATGTTCGTCGACCCGTTGGGGCGGGTATACAACACCTCTGAGCTGTTTGAGGCCGATGTGAGGATCGATGTGGTACGGACCACAGACGAGATCACGTACTTCACGCGATTCGGAGACCTGGTTGGGAATGGGGCGGCGTTTGCGGCGCTCCTCCTCGTCGGTGCGTCACTTGGGATGACCCGGTCGAGATCGACTCTGGACCCGTCTGCATAAGGCTTTTAGCTTTTCTGGGCTGTACAGGAAGGATCCCTAATCGGGGCCGCCTTCCCAGCCAACTGGGCCGAGGCGAGAAAGTGCCTCAGGCCCGTTCCCATCTGTACCTGGAGCAGGACAATGAAGCAGGGCATTCATCCCAACTATGATGCGACGACGGTCGTGTGCGCCTGTGGTCATAAGTTCGAGACCAAAGGCAGCGTGGAAGACATCCACCTCGATATCTGTTCGGTGTGCCACCCGTTCTACACCGGCAAGCAGCGTCTTGTCGATACGGCGGGTCGCGTGGACCGGTTCAAAAAGAGGTACGGAGAGGTCGCCAAGAAGTGAGGTGTCGGGCCGGGTGTACGGCTCGGCCCATCGCCCACGGCGATTTTCTGCCCGACTCTTTGAGTTGAGGCTCACATTATGAAGTCTCTGACCCTCGACCCCCGTCTTGAAGATCGGCTCCGTCACGCGGAACGCCGCTTCGGGGAGGTCGACTCCGAGCTCGCGAGCCCCGAGGCACTCGCCAGTCCCGATCGTCTCAGGGAATTAGGTCGGGAACGGGCGCATCTCGACCAGTTGGTCACGGCCAGTCGAGAACTCTCGACAGCCATTGAAGAGCACCAGGGTGCCGGAGAACTCCTCGGCGAGACGGACGATCCTGAGATGAAGGCGATGGCCGAAGAGGAAATCGCCGACCTCGAAGGGCGCATCGAGATGCTCATTCTTCGGGTGCGCGAGCTCCTGATCCCACCCGACCCTCTCGCAGATCGCGCGGCGGTGGTCGAGATCCGGGCTGGCGCCGGGGGGGACGAAGCAGGCCTGTTCGTTGCTGATCTCATGCGAATGTACCGGCGGCTCGCGGAGCGAGTCGGCTGGAAGCTCGAACTCTTGAGTCTATCCGAAGGAATCCCGGGCTCCATCAAAGAGGTGATCTTCACCCTGAATGGGCGCGGAGTGTACGGCAGGCTGCGCTACGAGTCCGGAGTGCATCGAGTCCAGCGTGTACCGTCCACGGAGAGCCAGGGACGCATTCATACCTCGGCTGCCTCGGTCGCCGTTTTGCCTGAGGCGGAGGAGGTCGATTTGAAGATCGACCCCAGCGACCTCAGGATTGACGTCTTCAGGTCTTCCGGGCCAGGTGGCCAGTCGGTGAATACGACGGATTCGGCGGTGCGGATCACGCACCTCCCGACCGGTACCGTAGCCACCTGTCAGGACGAGAAATCGCAGCTAAAGAACAAGGTCAAGGCGATGAAGGTCCTCCGGAGTCGGATCCTGGATAGCATCATCGCGGAGCGCGAAGCAGAACGCTCCCGCGAGCGGAATTCTCAGATCGGCACCGGTGATCGCTCGGCTAAGATTCGGACGTACAATTTTCCGCAGAGCCGCGTGACGGATCACCGCATCGGGCTGACGCTTCATAGTCTCAGCGCCGTCCTCGACGGTGAGTTGGATGAGATCATTGCCGCACTTCGGCTCGCAGAGGAGCAGGAACGTCTCGAGGCAGCCGAGGCGTGAGCGAAGAGAATTGGACCGTTCTCCGCATGATGGAATGGAGCGGAGGGTACCTAGAAGGGAAGGGAGTCGAGCGAGGTCGACTGGATGCCGAGCACCTATTGGCGGACGTGCTCGGCCTCGAGCGACTCCAGTTGTATCTGCAGTTCGATCGGCCGCTTCAGCCGGCAGAGCTGGATCGGTATCGTCCGCTTCTGAAACGACGCGCGCAAAGAGAGCCACTTCAGTACATTTTGGGCCGGGCCGCTTTCCGGGAGTTGGAACTTGAGGTAGGTGAAGGTGTGCTGATTCCGCGCCCGGAAACCGAGATCCTCTTGGACGAAGTGTTCGAGTGGGCTCGAGGCGAGGAGTCGACTGAGATGGCTGCGCTGGATCTCGGCACCGGATCAGGAGCGATCGCGTTGTCGTTGCTGCACGAGGGACCGTTTACGCGTGTGGTGGCCACAGATGTATCGGACACGGCGCTGGCCATGGCCAAGAAGAATGCCGAAGCCAATGGGCTGGCAGAGGCTGTCGAGTTTCGCGCCGGGCCGTATTTCGATCCGGTCGGAGAAGGGGAGGTGTTCGACCTTGTCGTATCGAACCCGCCCTACGTGGCAGAGGCCGAAGCGGCGACGCTTCAGCCGGAAGTACGGGACTGGGAGCCGGGTGAAGCGCTGTTTTCGGGACCTGACGGATTGGACGCCCTGCGTACCATCACTGCGCAAGCGAGAGGGTATTTGAGGCCGGGCGGGATGTTGGCCCTCGAGGTTGGATCGGGTCAGGCAGGGCTTGTATTGGGCCTGCTGGAGGACACTGAAGAATACACGGACGTAAGGGTGCGGCGTGACCTGACGGATCGCGAGCGAGTAGTTCTTGCTCACGTGGCCCTGACGAACTAATGAATTGACATAGCTTTTGGGAGCGAAAGATGGCGAGTATCTACGAAAAGGCGCTGGAACTCGGGAACGCACTGGCGCGGACCGACGAGTATCAGGCACTCAAGCGGGCGATGGACGCCGCGGACGAAGACCGTGAATTGGTTGAACTCCGTAACCGTATCCAGGCGCTCGAAGAACGTATTGAAGCAGCGATGCGTACGGGCCAAGAGCTCGAGGATGATGTGAAGCAGGCGTACGCTGGAGCTGCTGAAGAACTGCAGTCGAAGGATGGATTCCAGCGTTTGATCGCTGCGCAGTCCAACTTTGAGAAGATCATGATGAAGGTGAATGAGACTGTGGCGAAGGGCATCGAAGAAGGTGCCACCAGCCGCATCATCATGCCTTGATGACCACATACGAAAACCAACCTCAACACGAGACCCATCCGTGAATCAGCCTTCTGAGATTCGACCGGCCACTGGCAAACTCGGTATTCTTCTCCCCGGCTTCGGCGCCGTAGCCACAACGCTCGTCGCGGGTGTGGAGGGTGTCCGTAGGGGCATTGCGTCTCCCATCGGCAGTCTGACCCAGATGAACAGGATTCGTCTGGGCAAGCGTACGGACGAAAGAAACCCGCTCATCAAGGAATTCGTGCCGCTCGCTGGGCTCGAGGATCTCGTTTTCGGGTGCTGGGATCCGATCGCCGACAACGGGTACGAGAGCGCGCTCAACGCTGGGGTGCTCCACAAGGAGAACCACCTCGACCCGATCAAGGACTTCTTGTCCTCGATCAAGCCGATGAAGGCCGCGTTCAGCCCGGACTATGTGAAGAAGCTCGACGGTCCGAACAAGAAGACTGGAAGCAAGTTCGAGCAGGCCGAAGAGATCCGTGGCGACATTCGTCGCTTCATGGAAGAAAACGACTGCGAGCGTGCGGTGATGGTCTGGTGTGCGTCCACGGAAATCTTCCTCCGCCCGGGACCGACGCATGAGACCTTAGAGTCGTTCGAGGCTGCCATGAAGGCCGACGACCCGACCATTGCCCCGAGCATGCTCTATGCGTATGCGGCGATCATGGAAGGGATCCCGTACGCGAACGGTGCCCCGAATTTGTCGGCGGATGTCCCGGCGCTCGAGGACCTGGCCAAAGAGAAGGGTGTGCCGATCGGTGGTAAGGACTTCAAGACGGGTCAGACCCTCATGAAGACCATCCTCGCCCCTGGCTTCAAGACTCGCATGCTCGGTGTGTCCGGCTGGTTCAGCACGAACATTCTCGGAAACCGAGATGGTGAGGTCTTAGACGATCCCGAGTCGTTCAAGACGAAGGAGGAATCCAAGCTCGGAGCACTCGAGCACATCCTCCAGCCGGAGCTCTATCCCGAGCTGTACGACGAGATGTACCACAAGGTGCGGATCAACTACTACCCGCCGCGTGGGGACAACAAGGAAGGCTGGGACAACATCGACATCTTCGGATGGATGGGGTACGGCATGCAGATCAAGGTCGACTTCCTGTGCCGCGACTCGATTCTCGCGGCCCCGATCGTCCTCGACCTGGCGCTATTCATGGACCTAGCGAGCCGTGCCGGGTTCGGCGGCATCCAAGAGTGGCTGTCGTTCTACTTCAAGGCGCCGCAGACCGCACCGGGTCTGTACCCTGAGCACGACATCTTCATCCAGCACTGGAAGCTCAAGAACACGCTTCGCTGGATGATGAAGGAAGAGATGGTGACCCACCTCGGCGTCGAGTACTACGACTAAGAGATGAGCCGATGAGGGCAGGACGTTTCATCGTATTGGAGGGCGGTGACGGTGTTGGTAAAAGCACCCAAGCCGCCCTCCTTTCGTCCTTCATGGATGCGCGAGGCATCCCGCACGTGCTTACGCGGGAGCCCGGAGGGACGCCCGTGGGAGAGGCAATTCGGGAGCTTCTGCTCGGTCGCGCCGACTTCGATATGCCGGCAGAAACCGAGCTGCTCCTGATGCTCGCGGCGCGTGCGACGTTTGTGCGCGATGTGGTTCGACCTGCCTTAGCGGAAGGGAAGGTCGTCTTGGCCGACCGTTTTTCTCTGTCGACTCTGGCCTATCAGGGGTACGGACGTGGTTTGGACTTGGACGACGTCCGGGAGGCTATTCGTATCGCCACCGGCGGCCTCGACGCAGATCTGTACGTCGTACTCGACCTGCCTGCCAGAGAGGGCACCGCCCGGCAGCAACGGGATGGCATGCAACCGGATCGAATCGAGCAGGCGGGAGATGCCTTTCTGGGCCGTGTCAGGGAAGGATATCTTGAGCTGGCGGAGTCCGAGGTGACGGTGCGCACCGTTAGTGCCCGAGGGAAACCAGAAGAGGTGCACATGCGTATTCGGGAGGTCCTGGCCAGGACCTTCCCCGAAACCTTCGGCGAGGACGTGGTATAAGTGAGTGAGGTTGGACCCATTGTGAGGAGATGGCTGTGAGGCGAGGGATCTTTGCACCGGTAGCCGTTGTCGCGTTTGCCATCATGGCCGGCGGGTGGTTGCTGCAAGAAGGGGTCGACCGAGCCGAGAACGTCTACGTGCGTGTGCGCGTGCTCCAAGAGGTCGTCGACCGGGTTGAGTCCAGCTTCGTGGATGAGGTGGACGCCACCGGCCTCTACGATTCCGCCATCGACGGCCTCATCCGGGATCTGGGAGATCCCCACTCGTCGTTCTTGCCCGCAGACGGCTACGAGAATCTCCGCATTCGCACTGAAGGAGAGTACGGTGGCGTCGGCCTCGAAGTCATCGATCGAAATGACCGTGTAACCGTCGTCAGCCCGATCCCCAGCACGCCCGGTGAACGGGCCGGGATTCGTGCGGGTGACCAATTCCACGAAATCGACGGGATTCTTGCGGACACGATGGTCACCGACCAAGCCGTCGAGCTCCTGCGTGGGCGTCCTGGACAGTCCGTCACGGTCAAGATGATCCGGCCTGGAGTCGAGGAGCCGATCGAGTTCACGGTTGAACGAGCGACAATTACGCTGAGGGCGGTTCCTTACGCTTTCATGCTCGAGGACGGCATCGGTTACGTGCCGCTTCAAACAGTGCGCGAGACTTCGTCCCGCGAGGTCCGAGCCGCGGTAGACTCACTTCAGGCTGAAGGCCTAGAGAAGCTCGTGCTCGATCTCCGTGGTAACCCTGGGGGTCTGCTCGACGAAGGGATCGCGGTGTCGGATCTCTTCCTGGACCGCGGACTGTCGATCGTGGAGACGCGAGGCCGGGAGGAGCGTCAAAATGACACCTATGCAGCTTCGGGCCCCGATCGCTACGAGGGCGTCCCCATCGTTGTTCTCGTGGACGGCACCAGCGCGTCCGCTTCCGAGATTATTGCTGGAGCGATCCAAGATCATGATCGGGGAGCTGTGATCGGTGAGACGAGTTACGGCAAAGGTTCTGTGCAGACCCTCTATCGGCTGACGGGTGGCGACGTCCTGCGCCTGACGACCGCTCGCTGGTACACGCCAGTGGGACGCTCCATCACACGTGAGCCCTCCGAAGGGCCAGATTCGCTCGAACGCCTGGTATCGATCTCAGGACAGATGATTACTCCGACGAATCTCTATGAGCGTCCAGAATTCGAGTCCACAGGTGGCCGAGCGGTCTACGGCGGGGGTGGCATCACACCGGACCTTTTCGTAGCTCCGGAAACACTTTCGCCCGCGGAGACCACCGCGGCTTTCAGGATGTTCAGGCGCTGGGGTGCCGTCACGGTTGCACTGTTCAACTACTCAGTCACGTATGTCGCCGACCATCCCGAGCTCGAGCGGGGATTTTCCGTGACAGATGCTGACTTGGACGCGTTCTATTCGACGCTTCCGGAAGGGGGTGCGGAAATCGACCGAGATGACTTTGCCGGGGCGGCGAGGTTCATGCGCTACCATCTCGAACGCGAGATCGCGCTGCAGGCATGGGGCACGGAGGGGCAGTTCGATCACTCATGGAGAGGCGATCGTCAGATCACGACAGCCGTCGAGATGCTTCGTGGGGTGTCGACGACCGAGGAACTCCTCACCGCAGTGTCCGCTGCTGAGATTCGGCAAAATCAGGACCAATGACACCCATGCCCGCGGGTCGCGCGGATATGCGTCCCATTGTGGCATGGATCAGCCCAAGGTTGAGTCCCAAGCTTCAGGGATGTCACCTGGACGAATGAGGCCCGGATGGGCGTAGTCGAAGTCGTACGCGGCGCCGCGGTCGAATCACGGCACAACGTGCATGTCGTTGTTTCGGATTCCCAGGGCGCCGTCGTAGCGAGCGTGGGAGATCCCACCGGGTTGACGTACTACCGGTCAGCGGCCAAACCCATCCAGGCGCTCCCACTGGTGGAAGAGGGCATCGCGGACCGGTTCGGCCTGTCGACTGAGGAGTTGGCCCTGTGCTGCGCATCACACGAAGGTGAGCCAGCGCACGTGGCTGGGGCACGTTCGATCTTGGAAAAAGCGGGGGTGAGTGAGGACCTGCTCCGCTGCGGACCGCACCTGCCGTTTTCGCCTGCTGCCTCACGCGCCGTGATCGAGTCCGGTGAAGCCGCTGAGAGAATTCATAACAACTGCTCGGGGAAACACGCCGGCATGCTCGCGCTCGCGGTCGGGATGGGGTGGGACCCCGTGGACTACCACGAAGCGGCGCACCCCGTGCAAGCACGAATGCTGACAGAGGTGGAACGGTGGACCGGCCTGGACGCCTCTCAGATCCCATCGGGTATCGACGGGTGCGGCATCCTTTGTTTCGCAGTCCCGCTGAACAAGATGGCAGAGTCGATGGCGCGCTTCTCCGACGCTGCCCGGCAGGGTGAGCCCGCGGCGCGTATCGTGTCGGCAATGACTGAACACCCCTTCATGGTCGGGGGAACAGGCCGGACCTGTACAGACGTGATGGCCCAAGCGGATGGCCGAGCTTTTGTGAAGCTCGGAGCAGAGGGCGTGTACGTGGGGGGGATTCCCGCCCAGGGACTCGGCTTTGCGATCAAAGTGCAGGACGGCGGCCGGCGTGCGGTCGAGGTTGCTCTGATCCAAACGCTCGCGGATCTGGATGTGCTCTCCGGTGACGATGTGGCAGCACTCGCGCAGCATGGGAATCCGGATGTCTCGAACACGTGCGACGAGGTGGTCGGTGAGGTGCGTTCTGCGTTTTCGCTCCGGGTGGGCGGGATATGATTTCGTCTTTGACGTCGGACCAGGCAGCCACGGTACGCCTCAGCGCAGCCGTCGCTTCCCGGAACGAAGGCTCTATCAGAGAGGCGATGGGCGTGGCAAAGTTCGTCGCCCCTGCAGTGATTGAAGAGGTTCTCCTGCAGAGTTACCTCTTCCTGGGTTATCCCTTGGCGTTGAACGCGATTGCGCTTTGGCGCTCAGTAAGTGGCGCGCCTGCCCCAACCCAGGCTGCAACGGATCAGGACGTCTGGGCGGAACGCGGACATGACGTGTGTTCGACCGTATACGGCGGTCAGTACGAGGGGCTGAAGAACAACGTTCGTGCGCTGCATCCCGACCTGGAGCGTTGGATGATCGAGGAGGGGTACGGAAAGGTGTTGGGACGGCCGGGCTTCTCCTTGGTAGACAGAGAGTTGAACATTGTCGCACTGTTGGTGGTGTTGGGTGTTCCGCGACAACTCTACTCGCATTTGCGAGGTGCTCTGAACGCAGGTGCGGCGCCCGCGCTGGTGTCCGAGGCATTAGACTTGTCGGCCAACTTCGCCTCCGACGAGAATCGTCGGATCGCTGTAGAGACGTGGGAAGCTGTGCGCGCCCGCTCCAGAGGAAATTGACGTGTTCGTCGACCGTTCCGTAATTGAGATCAAGGCCGGGACCGGAGGTTCGGGTTCGGAGGCCATGCGCCGTGAACGCGGAGTGCCACGTGGCGGCCCAGCGGGTGGTGACGGCGGGAAGGGCGGCGACGTCATCCTGCTAGTGGACGACCAACTCACGACTCTTCTCGACTACTCGTACCGACGACACTACAAAGCGGATCGTGGCATGCACGGCGAGGGGAAGAGCAAGACCGGAAGGTCCGGCGAAGACTTGGTGCTGCGAGTACCTCCCGGGACACTCGTTTACGACGCTGATACCGACGAGTACATCGGTGAACTGCTCGAACCGAGCGCACAGGTCGTGGTAGCCAAAGGGGGGCGAGGCGGTCGAGGGAACACCCACTTCAAGACAGCGACCCAACAGACCCCGCGCAGATGGGAGGCAGGGGAGGAGGGTGAGGAGCGCCGACTTCGCCTGGAACTCAAGCTCATCGCAGACGTCGGACTCGTCGGAGAGCCGAACGCCGGTAAGTCGACCTTTCTGGCCGCTGTGACGGCGGCTCGGCCCAAGGTCGCCGATTATCCGTTCACGACCTTGGCGCCAAATCTCGGGGTCGTGCAACTCAGTGGCTTCCGATCGTTTGTGATTGCGGACATTCCCGGGATCATCGAGGGTGCTCACGAAGGAAAGGGTCTTGGGCATCAGTTCCTTCGCCACATCGAACGGACGCGGACGCTCGCTTTGATGGTCCCGCTGGACTCAGAGGACGTACAGGCCGAGTTCGATGCGCTACGCTCGGAACTCGAGGCTTATTCCGCCGAACTCGCACGCACACCGTTCTGTCTGATCTTGACCAAGACCGACCTGCTCGGTCCGGACGATGAGTTGCCAGAGATCGACGTCGGAGACGCTTGGGCGGTCTTGAGTGTCTCTTCCGTAGCGCGACGAGGACTCGACGAACTTCTCGATGCTCTTTGGACCCAGAGTCGGCTTGCCGAGGCGGCCGACCGTGTCGACGACGACGAGGAGTGGTGGACCCCCTGAGCCGGGCCGGCGATCTGCAAGAGGTGCGCGCCCTTCTTCGTTTGGACGCGATGCCCGACCTGGGCCTACGCACGATCCTTCGGCTTGTAGAAGAGTTCGGGTCCGGCCGCCGTGCCCTGTCTGCACCGGCGAGTGTCTTCGACCAGGTCTGTGGACGAAGGCTCTCCGGAGGACGATGGGATCCAGCCCTCGCGGATCGTGTCGATGCCGGACTGCAAGAGGCGGCGCGTTTTGGGATGACCGTCCGTTCGTGGCGGCACCCTAGGTATCCTGAAGCCTTCCATCACCTCGCCGACCCTCCGCCCGTTCTGTTTCTCCGTGGGGACGAGTCGCTGCTTTCGGCACCTGCTGTCACGATCGTCGGAGCGCGGAGGGTCACCGAGCGCGGACGCGATGTGGCGCATCGGTTAGGTGCCGCCCTGGCTCGGGCGGACGTCACCGTAGTCTCTGGAATGGCCCTTGGGGTAGATGGGGCGGCGCATCGGGGTGCTTTGGCCGCGGGTGGGAAGACCGTCGCCGTGCTGGGCCGAGGTGCCGACCGAGCCTACCCGCGCTCCCACACATCACTCTTCAAGGACATCCTGAAGACGGGACTCATAATGTCGGAGTTTCTCCCCGGGACGCCCGCGCTGCCGCATCACTTTCCTCGACGGAACCGACTGCTGGCCGGACTCGGACACACAGTGGTGGTCGTGGAGGCCGCCAAGCGTAGCGGTTCGCTCATTACCGTGGAGCACGCGCTCGACTTGGGGCTGGATGTTTACGCCGTCCCGGGGCCGATCGAAGAGCCGAATTGTGAGGGGAGTAATGCTCTCTTGGGGGACGGCGCGCTCCCGCTCCTCTCGATTCAGGACTTCGTGGGTCCCTTCGCGAGTCAGGGCACTCCGTCGGAACCGGAGCCCCTGGACCTCGATGAGACGCAGGGCCGAATCTACGACGGACTACAAGGCCAGCCCCTGCATGTGGACGTGGTAGCGGCTCAGGCCGGAATCCCCATCCCCGAAGCACTCGCGGTTCTCGCTGCCTTGGAGATCCTGGGTTTCGTAGAACAGAGTCCCGGCCTTCGCTTTCGTCGCGCTGCCTAGTCGATGGCTACCGAGACCTCGTTTCTGTATGTACACGCGCCGTTCTGCGCGCGCCGCTGCAACTACTGTGACTTCGCCGTTCACGTGAGCCGGACTGGGGACGTCCAAGCGTGGCAGTCTGCGATCGCGGGTGAACTGGCAGCGGTGGAGAACGAGGGGTTGTTTCGACTCTCGGACGAACTGGACACGCTCTACGTTGGAGGAGGTACTCCGTCCCTGCTCGGGGCGGAGGCGATGAAGCGGCTGGCCGAAGTGGTCGGGCCACATCGGTTGGAGGCGGATGGGCTCGAGTGGACGTCCGAGGCCAACCCCGAGAGCCTCACACTCGAACTCGCAAAGGCATGGCGGGCCGCTGGTGTGAACCGGTTGAGTCTCGGGACGCAGACCTTCCATGAGCCGACGCTCAAGTGGATGGGGCGGCTTCACGGATCCGAGGGTGCCACTCAGTCTGTGAAGACGGCCAAAGCTGCCGGATTGTCGAACCTGAGCATCGATCTGATTTTTGGACTGCCCCAGCGGCTTGACCGTGACTGGGGTTCTGACTTGGATCAAGCACTGGCGATGGATGTCCCCCATGTGAGTCTCTACGGACTGACCGTCGAGTCTGGAACGCCGCTCGGGAGGGCCGTGGCCGAGGGCCGGGAGACACCCATCGACGAAGAGCGATACCGAGATGAGTACCTGCTTGCGGCCGAGGTGCTCACCGCGGCGGGCTACGAACACTACGAAGTCTCGAACTTCGCGCGGCCGGGGCGCCGGTCCCTGCACAACACCGCCTATTGGGACGGGTCGGCATACCTCGGCCTGGGTAACGGAGCGCATTCTTATGCTCACCCGGTGCGGAAATGGAACGAGCGCGACTGGCCGATCTATGTCGTGAAGGCCGTGGCTGGGACCTCGCCTGAGGCCGATCGTGAGCGAATTGGAGAGGCTGAACAGCGGCTCGAAACGTATTGGCTTGGGTTGAGGACGGATGCCGGACTCTCGGTCGACGGGCTCGCGCCGGCGCAGCAGGCGCTTGTCGCCAGTTGGGCTGCCCGAGGGTGGACAAAGCGCGTAGAGCCAACGGTGGCGCTCAATGCAGAGGGTTGGCTGCTCCTGGATCGGCTTGCAGTCGAACTCGATGAGGCGGCCACGGGTTGACGGTGGAATCGACCATTTTCGATCTTACCCGATGGATGATCTAGAACGAAGCGGCCTGGTTGGCGCAGAATTGTCGGATCGCGAGCGCAAAGTGCTAGAGGCCGTCGTGCGCACCTACGTCGACACCGCGGAGCCTACGGGCAGCCGGACGGTGTCACGTGGCTTCGGTTTGGGGGTCTCTGCCGCGACGGTTCGAAACACAATGAGCGACCTGGAGGAGAAGGGTTATCTCTTCCACCCGCACACGTCGGCAGGACGCGTGCCCACGGACCTGGCTTATCGGTTCTTTGTGGATCGTCTGATGGAGCCGCGTATTCTGACCCAGGAACAGCGGGTGAGTCTGGAGCGGGAGCTGGACGTCGCGGGTGGCTCGGCAGTGGAACGGCTCGTGCGGCAGGCGACGCGCGCGTTGAGCCTTCTGTCGAACGAACTTGGGGTGGCGGTCGCACCGCGTTTGGACGAGGCCATCCTGGAGAAGCTGGAGTTCATTCAGGTGTCCACGAACAAGGTCGTTCTGGTCGCATCGATTCGAGGCGGGGTCGTTCGGACCGTCTATGTCGATCTTCCGGGCGAAGTGCCACAGGACACACTGATTCGAGTCACTCTCGCCCTCAACGAGCGGCTCGCCGGCCTGTCGCTGCCGGAGATCCGGCGGACGCTGCCGGAAAGGCTGCGGGATTCTCACGTAGGCGAGGATGGTGCTGCTGAGCTCTTGAATATCTTCGTGCAGTCCGGAGCAGAACTCTTCGACCTGCAGGAGCTCGACAGTGCGAAAATCCACCTGGGTCACGCGAGCGTGCTTGCTGCTCAACCCGAGTTCGAGAGTGGGGACCGTCTTAAGAGCCTCATCGAGCTAACTGAGCAAAGGGATCTTCTGGCCCAGACCGTGGGTAATCGCGAACACCGGGGACGAGTCATGATCACGATCGGTGGCGAGAACGCCACCTCCGAGCTCGCCGATTTCACGCTGGTCACCGCGGAATACCGGGCGGGTGACCTTTCCGGCGTCATAGGGGTGATTGGGCCTACGAGGATGCCGTACGAGAAGGTCGTGACCATCGTCGACTACACGTCGTCGCTCGTTACGCGCATGTTGCAGTCGTAAAGAACGAATTCTCTCATCCGTACCCATCCTGGGTGCGGGTTCCGAAGGTTTGAAGGCATTAGATGGTGGACTATTACCAGCTGCTCGGCGTTCCACGGGACGCAGACGGCGAACAGATCAAGAAAGCGTACCGGAAGCTCGCGCTCGAATTTCATCCGGATCGGAACCAAGGCTCGAAAGACGCCGAGGAGAAGTTCAAGGAGGTCACCAAGGCGTACGAGGTGCTGCGCGAGCCTGAGAAGCGCTCCATGTACGACCGTCATGGCGAGCAGGGAGTGCGGGGCGGAGGCGGCCACGGTGGCGGTCAGGGTTTCGACTTCAACGACGCCATCGACATCTTTATGCGGGATTTCGGAGGCTTCGGTGGGGGGATGGAAGATCTCTTCGGAAGGGGTGGCGCGGGCGGCCAACGAACAGCGTCGCGCAAAGGGCAGACGGTTCGCATCCGGCTGCCGCTTACCTTACCCGAAGTCGCCCATGGAGTGACACAGAAGCTCAAGGTCTCTCTACTCGATGAATGTGGGACCTGTGAAGGGAGCGGTGCCAAGGCAGGTACGGCTCCCACGGTCTGTGGCACGTGCGGTGGCGCCGGCGAGGAACGTCATGTACAGCGCTCGGTCTTCGGGCAGTTCGTGAGTGTCCAGCCATGCCGGAGTTGCGGTGGGGAAGGTCGGGTGATCGCCGAGCCGTGTGCTGCGTGCCGAGGTGAGGGACGGGCGCGTTCCGAGAAGGAGATCGAGGTCGAGGTCCCGCCAGGTGTGACATCGGAGAACTTCCTGACCCTACGCGGTCGGGGCAGCGTCGGGCCCCGCGGCGGGCCGCGAGGAGACCTGGTTGTGCTCTTGGAGGTCGAAGATGACCCCCGCTTCGAGCGCGAGGGTTCGAACCTCGTTCACGAACTACCGATCACGTTCGGACAGGCCGCCTTGGGTGACGAGGTCGAAGTGCCGACGATCGACGGTACCGCCAAGGTCACGATTCCGGCCGGGATCCAGAGCGGCGACCTCCTGCGTATGAAGGGGCTGGGACTGCCCGAGCTGAACGGGTATGTGCGGGGGGACCAGATGCTGCAGATCTTCATCTGGACACCGGATGAGCTCAGTGCGGAACAGGAAGAGCTCTTCCGCCGAATGAGAGAGATCGAAGCTCCGGCTCCAGCTGAAATCAAGCGGCGGGCGCACAAGGGCTTCTGGACGAGGGTGAAGGAAGCCTTCTCAGGCGGATGACGTCAGACGGACGGCGCTGGCTGGAGATCGCGGCCCGGTGTGAATCCGTGGTCGGCTCAGACGTCGTAATCGCCGATGCCCTCTTAGCGTTGGGGGGGCGGGCTGTTGTGCAGCAGCACGGGTGGCAAGTTACGCATCTGGCCGAACCCAACGCGACCGAGGGCATCGAGGCCCTTCTTGGACACCAACTGGCGTCGATGACGGGACTCTCGGGCCTGGATGTGAGGATCGGTTGGCAGCCGCATGAGGACTGGGCCGAGTCGTGGAAACGTGGCCTGGCGCCGCGGCGCATTACAGAGCGCCTCGTCGTTCGGCCGTCATGGACTGAATTCGAGCCGGAGCAGGGTGATCTCGTGATTGTGCTCGATCCCGGTATGGCATTCGGTACTGCGGAGCACGGAACTACGAGAGGGTGCCTCAGGCTCCTCGACGGTGTCGTCTCGCCCGGCGAGAATCTCCTCGACGTTGGAGCTGGCTCCGGAATCCTGGCGGTTGCCGCTGCGATGCTTGGCGCGAGCCGCGTAGTCGCCGTGGAAGGCGACTCTCTCGCCTGTGAAGCCCTCGAGGAGAACGTGGACCACAACGGTGTCCGGGACCGCGTCTCCTGGCTTGTGGAGTGGGCGGACAAGAAGAAACTCGCTACTTGGGGTCCGGTGGACGGGCTCATTGCCAACATCGAGAGCGGGATGCTTCGCCCTCTGCTTTCCGGCTTTCGCACAGCGGTAGCTCCAGGTGGTTGGCTGATTCTGTCTGGCATCCTCGCAGAAGAGTGGGACGCGATGCGCGCAGAAACGGAAGCCTATGGCTTCCGTTTCCAGTCACTCGACACCGACGGCGAATGGTGTTCAGGACTGTTCCTGCTTCCAAGCGCCGACTAGGCAGCCTTTTTTCGCACTGCCTCGCGTACCTCACGCTCAGCCAAGGCGATCGCGTACCAACGGCTGATGTCGTATGGCGACGTCAGGTCTATTCCACGCGCGATCCAGCGAACACTCTCTCTCAGCCGTGCACCGGCGGCGGTGGGAGCACCGTCCGGAGACGGATCGGTAGACATCAAGACCCAGGGGTCCACAGAGTACCCGGCAGCTCTGGGGCCGTCGTGATCCCGCCAGGGGCCGGACCAGGGGTCCAGGAGTCGAAAGGTCTCCGGGTGTTCTTCCAGCAGCGTGCGCAGCCGTCCGGGGTCGAGCCCTCGATCGACACGCTCGGCGACGAGTTGCAATAACTCGGAGAGGCGAAGGGCCGGGTGTGGATGGTGCAAGAGGGTCTGTGCTGCGCATTCCGCGATCGGATTCATGGAGCCTCCAGTCTTGAATTACAC
Organism: Longimicrobiales bacterium; assembly: GCA_029245345.1. Lineage (NCBI taxonomy): Bacteria > Pseudomonadati > Gemmatimonadota > Longimicrobiia > Longimicrobiales > Longimicrobiales bacterium. Next base: position 56,480 of record JAQWPM010000015.1, on the reverse strand, counting down.
CCCGGGGGGCGTGAGAACGCTGCAAAGTTCGAGATTGTTCAGCCGTGGTGACATGACGGATGGGGACACATTTCGTGACTGGGGCGTCGGGCGTCACATCCTCGCATTGCGCGGGCTTGGACGCGCAGACAAGATCGGAAGGATGGGAAGCGTGCCGTCCAATCATCCCTAGCCAGGCCGCCTGAGCTATGAGTCCAATCGACTGTCTCTTTTGCAAGATCGTCGCAGGTGATATTCCCGCTGAGGTTGTCCACCGGGACGAACGGGTCGTCGCGTTTCGGGACATCAGACCACAAGCGCCGACCCACATTCTCGTCATCCCAACGGAACACATCGCGTCGCTCGCGGAGGCTGATGATCATCACAGGGATGTGCTCGGAGATCTCATGGTCGTGGCCCGTGACTTGGCTCAGGCAGAGGGTGTGGCCGAGGAGGGGTATCGGACCGTCATGAACACGGGTGCGGACGGAGGGCAGACGGTCCATCACGTTCATCTCCATCTACTCGGAGGGAGGGCCCTGCGTTGGCCACCGGGTTGATTGACCGTTCCTCACGGTGAGGGGTAATCTTCGACTCCTCGTCACCCCCAAACCCGCACGGAGGGACTCCCAGGCGTGTCCACTGATCTTAAAAGCCGACTTAAAGCCGATCTGATTACGGCCCGAAAAGGCCGTGACAAACTTCGTACGCTGGTGATTTCCACGATGCTGTCCGACGTACGCAACATGGAGATCGATCAGCGCGTGGACGTTGATGACGACGGCGTTATCCAGATCCTTTCGAGGGGCATCAAACAGCGGAAAGACGCGTCGGAGCAAATGCGTGCCGCGGGCCGCGACGAACTTGCAGATGTCGAAGACGAGCAGGCCGCGGTCCTCAAGGGCTATCTACCGGAGGGTCTGTCGGAGGACGATGTGCGAGCGATCGTACGCCAGGCCATCGCCGACGGTGCTGACCAGATGGGGCCCCTCATGGGTCGTGTGATGCCGCAGATCAAGGGTCGCTTCGATGGAAATGACGCGAACCGAATCGTGCGCGAGGAGCTAGCCGCGGGTTGAGTCAGCACGCGCTCAAGGTCCTCGAATTCACCAGGGTGCTCGAGCGCGTCGCCACCCGAGCATCGAGCGAACTCGGACGTCAGAAGATCCTGGCGCTTCGCCCCACCAGTGACCCCGACTCTGCCAGAACAGAGTTGGCACGAGTTGCCGCCTCCATGCGTTTCGTAGAGGGCGCCCCGGACTGGGGCATGCTTCCAGTCCCCGACGTCAGGGGCGCGCTTGGGGTCATGACGGCCGAAGGGGCGGTGCTGGAACCGATCCAGCTCTTTCGGCTGGGCGTGCTGCTGAATTCATCGCGTCGACTTTCTTCAGACCTCATAGGCCACCCAGATGGGCTTCCAGAGTTGGGCGCGTTGGTCGCGCTGTTGGTGGAAGACCGTGACCTGGAGAAATCGATCGAACGTGCGGTGGACGATGAAGGGCACGTCCTAGACAGTGCGTCCGACGACTTGAAGAAGATCCGCAACCGACTGCGCGGCGCTCACTCGAAGATCGTGCGTAAGCTCGAGTCCTATCTCTCGACGATCCCAGCACGTTTCGTCGTGTCAGACGGCTCGGTCACGATCCGAGAGGGTCGGTACGTGGTGCCCGTCCGCCGCGAAGGGAAAGGCGAGGTGGGCGGTATCGTTCACGACGTGTCACAGTCGGGTGCCACGCTCTTCGTCGAGCCTCCGATGGCCATCGGCCTCATGAACGAGGTCCGTGACCTAGAGCGCGAAGAGGGCCAAGAGGTCCGGCGCATTCTGGGCGAGCTTACGGCGGAGGTAACGCCCCTGCGCGAGGCGATCAAAGGTGCCCTGGGCGCCCTCGTGGACTTCGACACACTCAATGCTCGTGCTAGAGCTGCCCTGAAGTGGCGAGCGTTCGTGCCGGCACTGGGTGGCAGAGAAGTGCGCATCAGCGAGGGGCGGCACCCGCTCCTCCTCGAAGCGGACCCCCAGGGCGTCGTACCGTTCGAGTTTGATCTTCTCGAGGATGAACGAACGATCGTGGTCTCCGGTCCGAACACAGGTGGAAAGAGCGTCTTTCTTAAGGCGACGGGACTCCTGTGTGCGTTGGCCCAGAGCGGTGTTGTGCCGCCTGTGGGGAAAGGGACGAGCTTGCCCGTGTTCGGCGCCTTTTTCGCGGATATCGGAGACGAGCAGTCGATTTCCCAGAGCCTGTCGACCTTCTCGGCACATCTCGCGAATCTGTCCGAGATCGTTGCCCAGGCGGATGACCGGTCACTCGTCCTGATTGACGAGATGGGCACCGGAACCGACCCCGCGGAGGGCGCGGCCCTGGCCAGATCAATCCTGGAGGAGTTGGTCGCCAGGGGTGCGACCACCTTGGTGTCTTCACATCTAGGGGACTTGAAGCGTCTGGACGCTGAAGGCAGTGGCATCGTGAACGCGTCGATGCAGTTCGACTCGGAACGCATGGAGCCCACGTATCGTTTTGTGAAGGGACGCCCTGGGCGCAGCTACGGTCTTCAGATCGCTCGTCGAATGGGATTCCCGGAAGACCTAATGGACCGCGCAGAGGGATATCGAGACGATGACGAGGGTCGTATGGAGGAGATCCTAGCCAGTCTCGAGCAGCGTGAGAGTGAAGCCGAGCGGTTGGTTCAGGAGTTGGATTTCGAACGTGGTGAAACGACCCGCCTCAAGGCTGAGTTGGTCACGCGCGAAAAGGCCGTGCGCCAAGCGGAAAGGGAAGCGGAAGGGCGCGCTCGGGACGACGCCCGCAAGCTCCTACTCGAGGCGAGGGCCGAGGTTGAGGAGGCGATCGCTTCGCTGCGCCACGCGGCGGAGACAAAAACGGACTTTGATGAGGCGGTGAGGCGTGCCCGAAGCAAGGTCGAAAAGGCTGCCCAGAAACAGCGACAGGCCCCCATGCGGCAGCGCACGCGAGACGCTTCGCCGGTCGCAGCGGGAGACCGTGTTCGTATTCAGGCGAGCGGGGCGCGCGGGACCGTCGCCGAGGTCCGTTCAGGCCGTGCCGTCGTGGAGGTCGGGGCCCTTCGTATGGAACTCTCACTCGCGGACCTAGAGATCGTCGATGCGCCGCAGCGGGCTGCGAGTCCCAAGCGTGATGGGGGCGGCTGGACTGGCCCCGACCGGGGCCAGGCTCGAATCGAGGTGGATCTCCGGGGGATGCGGGTAGACGAGATGGAGCTCGAACTGGTGCGTGCGTTGGACCAGGCCTTGATCGAGGATCTGTCCGAGCTCCGCATCATCCATGGAAAGGGCACCGGAGCACTGCGGGCGCGGGCGACGGAGATGCTGAAGCTGGACGCACGTGTCCAGGAGTTCCGGATGGGCGGTCCCACGGAGGGTGGCGCTGGAGTCACCGTCGCTCAGTTCAGGAGTGGCACATGATTCCGGACGACATGGTGGAAGAGGTACGGGCGGGCGCTGACATTGTCGATGTCATCAGCGAGTTCGTGCCTCTGAAAAAGGCGGGCCGTGAATTCAAGGCCAACTGTCCCTTTCACGAAGAACGAACGCCCAGTTTCTACGTCGTGCCGGATAGGGGCTTCTTCAAGTGTTTCGGGTGTGGGAAGTCGGGTGATGTCTTTTCGTTCCTGATGGAGCGCCAGGGACTCGACTTCGTGGAGGCGGTAAGACACGTGGCCGGCCGAGCGGGCATCGAGGTCCGTGAGGTGCAGCGGAACCGCGAAGAAGACGACCCGAACCGGCCGCTCTACGAGATCAACGGGTTCGCACGGGACTGGTTCCGCGGCCAACTCACCGATGAGGACGGGGGAAAGGACGCCCGGGAGTACCTGGAGGGTCGAGGCGTCAGCCCCGAAGTCGCCGAGCGGTACGGACTCGGCTTCGCTCCGGATGAGTGGCGTGGGTTGCGTGAAGCGGCTGCGAAGCATGGACTCGACGAAGCGCAGATGATGGAGGTTGGACTGCTCAAGGACAGTGAACGGTCTAAAGAACCCTACGACCGTTTCCGGTCCCGCATCATCTTCCCGATCGAGGCTCTATCCGGTCGGGTGATCGCGTTCGGAGGGCGGATCATCGGGGCCGACCACAAGGACGCTCCCAAGTATCTCAACTCACCCGAGACCCCGATCTACCACAAGGGACAGAACCTTTATGGCCTGTCCTGGGCGCGGCACGCCATCCGGCGAGAGGAAACCGTACTTGTGGTCGAGGGCTACATGGACGTGGTGTCCCTCGCGGCCCACGGATTCGAAAATGTCGTCGCGCCGTTAGGGACGGCGTTGACGACCGAGCAGGCCAAGCTCCTCGGACGGTACACCACTCGCGTCTTACTACTCTTCGATTCTGACGCGGCCGGCTTGAAGGCGACCTTCCGAGCTGGGGATACACTGCTCGAAGCGGGACTGCATCCCGCCGTCGTAACGTTACCGTCCGGGGAGGACCCCGACACGATCGTGCGCTCCGGAGGGGCAGAGGCCCTGTCGACGTATATCGATCAGGCCCTCGACGTCCTCGACCGGAAGCTCCAGATCCTCGACGAGAAGAATCACTTCTCGTCCATCGAGCGGACCCGAGGGGCGGTCGATCGTCTTTTTCCGACCATAAGAGCTGCAGCTGACCCAGCACTCCGAGACATCTACGTGGCGAAGGTCGCGGACCGGACAGGGGTGCGGCGCGAGACGCTCGAGGCGGAACTGAAACGTGCGCGATCGCCGTCCCAGGCGGTGCCTCAGTACACGCCGGCTCCGCCTCCTGGGCGCTCGGCGCCGAGGGTGCCGAAGCTCGGAGCGGAGCGGACGCTTCTTCTGCTCATGACGAAGAACCCTGACTTTGTCGAGAGAGCCGGAGAGCGGATGGGTTCAGAGGACTTTGTAGATCCTGCGCACAGGGCCATCTTTGAAGCTCTTCTCGACGACCCGGAACTGCGTGCTCCGCCGGTATCGATGGATCCTGTGGCCGCTCAGCGGTTGGAAGAGGTTCTGGCCGATCCGGAAGAGTTGGCGCATGCTGGAAGGGTATTCGACGAGTCAGTCGCTCGCATGCGCGTTGGAGCGCTCGACCGTCGTAGCCAGGACCTCGATCAGCGGATTGAGGTTGCGTCGGGAGATGACGAGAAGCGAACTCTGATCGAGGAAAAGGCGCGAGTGTCACAGGAACGACGTGACCTTGCTCCGGACGATTGGACCACGACGGCCCGCAGACTGCGGGGCGACAAAATTTGACCGAGCCTAATAGATGACGGAGCACCGCCGCACCGCCCTGAAAGAACTTCAGACGCTTGATATGCAGGTCGTGGAAGCCCAAAAGGCGATCCACGCTTTCGATCCGAAGTTCGAGGCAGTCGAACAACCCGCCCTCGCGCTGGAGAGCGAGTCCGAACGGACCCGCGCCAGGTTGAAAGAGATGGAGCTCGGAGAGAGCCGACTCGAGCTCAGCGTCCAAGAAAAGAAGACGCGTCAGCTCCGTCTCGATGAGCGCGTTGGCTCTGTCCGTAACCTCAGGGAAGAGGCTGCGGTCACGTCGGAACTGGAGATGGTCAAACGTGCGTTGCAGTCGGATGAGCAGGAGGCTCTCGCACTCCTTGATCAGATCCAGAAAATGAAAGAGCGCCTCATCGAGGTCGACGAAGGACTCGCTGCGGCCAAAGCTGAGTTCGAGCCAGCCATGGCTGCATTGGTCACAGCCCGGGACGAGGCAAAGGCTACGTTGGAGTCGCTCAACGGTGATCGCGAAAGGTATGTAGCAGACATGCACCCTGGTGAGTTGAAGCTTTACGACGCCATCCGGCGGGGTGGGCGCACGATTGCTGTCTCCGAGATAACGGAGGACGGCGCGTGCGGGCATTGCTTTGGCGTGGTGCCGTTGCAGTTCCAAAACGAAATCCTCCACGGGACAGCTCTCATCCGCTGTGAGTCGTGCGGGGTGATTCTCGCGGCCCCGGATCCAGAAGCAGTAGCTGCCGAAGCGGCCGCCGCAGAAGCTGCCGAAGCCGAAGCTGCCGCTGCTGCCGACGATGCGACGGAAGCGTCTGATGACTCCTCTGAAGCATCGTCTGACGAAGAGGACACGGCCGAGAAGTGACGGACGCCGGGTCGAACGGATCTTTAGCACGACTCCGTCCGCCCGCTCCTGATTGGGTTCTTCCGGACCCGCCGGAGGCTGCGCTTGTCCGGGCGCTCATGGAGGCGCTTCGTCTACCGGAAGCCGTCTGCGCAGTTTTGGCCGGACGAGGAATAGATGACCCTGAGACGGCCAAGCACTTTCTACGGCCACGCCTGGACGGCTTGTATGACCCCGCGCTCCTCGCGGACGGTGAGGTAGCAGCACGCCGCATTGCGACCGCGATCACGGGTGCTGAGACGATCCTCCTTCACGGGGATTACGACGTCGATGGCATCTGCGCCACGGCGCTTCTCACGAGGTGGCTGACTCGCCTCGGGGCTCATGTGGTTCCATTCGTGCCCCACCGCATTAGGGACGGGTACGATTTCGGCGCAGGAGGTCTGGCTGCGGCGCGAGAAGCCGGAGCGTCCCTGGTGGTCACGGTCGACTGCGGGACGATGGCTCACACGACAGTGAAGGAGGCCGCCGAGGCAGGAATCGATGTCATCGTCACGGACCATCATACCGTGGGGGCAGACTTGCCACCCGCCATCGCAGTCGTGAATCCACACCGTTCGGACTGCCCGTATCCCTTCAAGGATCTCTGCGGAACGGGACTCGCGTACAAATTGTGTGAATTGATCTCGCGCGCCTGCGGGGAAGAGGTCGAGGACTTACCGGAATATCTTGCTCTCGTGGCGCTGGCGACGGTCGCGGACTTGGTGCCGCTCCAGGGGGAGAATCGAGTGCTCGTGCATTTCGGCCTCCGTCAGTTCGCGAAGACCCGTGTGATGGGATTGAATGCCCTGATGAAGACAGCTGGTGTCACCGCGAGTGACATCACCGCTGGAAAACTCGGCTTCGTGGTTGCTCCTCGCATCAATGCCGCTGGGCGCATCGGGGAGTCCGCGGAGGCGCTTAGCCTCCTTCTCACGGATGATCGGTCGGAGGCAGCATCGCTCGCAGAACGTTTGGACGTTACCAACCGGGCCCGACAAGAAGAGGATCAACGCACATTGGCTGAGGCCCTCGATCAGCTCGAAGCCACGTACGACCCAGCTACAGACTTTGGTGTGGTCGTGGCAGCAGATGGTTGGCACCCAGGTGTGATCGGCATCGTCGCCTCGCGGGTCGTCGAGCGAATCCACCGCCCGGTAGTGATGCTCGCCATCGAAGGGGACCGGGCCAGAGGGAGCGCTCGTTCGATCCCCGGCTTCCACTTGTATGATGCGCTGGCAGAGTGTTCAGAGCATATGCTGCGTTTTGGCGGTCACAAACAAGCGGCCGGCATGGACGTGCCTCGAGAGGCGATCACCGCCTTCCGCGACGCCTTCAACGCGGCGGCTCGGCGAAGGTTGGAGTCGAAGGAGCTACGCCCGACGATCCGCACCGACCTCGAGGTACACCTCGGTGATGCGGATCTCCAATTGGTACACTGGCTCAGCTACCTCGGCCCGCACGGGATGGGAAATCCCGGGCCGAATTTTGTCGCAAGAGGAGTACAGATTGAACAGGCCAGGATCGTGGGAAGTGACCATCTGAAAGCCACGCTGGTACAGGGGACCGGACGAGTCGATGGAATCGGCTTCGGTCTCGCGGCTATACACGACCTGGAGGACATCCAAGCGCACACGCAGGACGTCGTGTTCAAGCTAGAGCGCAACGAGTGGCGGGGATCATCACGCCTGCAGGCTCGGATGATCGCACTGCGTCCGGCTGTATCTGCTTCCGAGACCTCCGAGGTTCAACCTTGAGGATCATCGGAGGTGCCTGGCGGGGACGCCGGTTGAAAGCTCTGAAAGGCAAGAATGTTCGCCCGACCACGGATCGAGTCAGGGAAGCGTGGATGTCGGCGATGGGGGGGCGATTCGACGGACTGAGTGTGCTCGACCTGTTCTCCGGATCGGGCGCCCTTGGCCTGGAGGCGCTCAGTCGTGGTGCAGAACGTGTCGTCTTCGTCGAGCAGTCACGGGCCGCCAGAGACGTGATCCGCGCGAACATCGAGTTGCTCGGGGCGGAGGCAAAGTGCCGAGTCGTGTCCACGGACGTGTTCCGCTTTCTCCTGGGGCGACCGGGGGACTTCGATCTTGCCGTAGCGGATCCGCCATACGCCACGGGCGACGCGGCTAAGCTGGTGGCTCATTACCTCGAATCACCGTTTGCGCGCGAGCTTTGGTTGGAGCATCCTTCGCGCGAGACGTTGGACGTACCGGAGACCGCGCGCACCAGGCGCTACGGTGACACGGCCCTCACGACCCTTTCAGAGTCATGACATCCAAGAGTCCACTTATAGCGATCTACCCCGGCTCCTTCGACCCAATTACCCGCGGGCATGAGGACATTGCGAGGCGTACCCTTCGTGTCGCCGATCGCGTGATCATCGCGGTGGCGCACACGGCGAGCACCGACAAGACGCACCTCTTCAACGTAGAGGAGCGAGTGGACTTGATCGACGAGGTATTTGCGGAGGAAGATCGGATTCAGGCGATGTCCTTCGGGGGGCTACTCGTCGACTTCGCGAGAGAACAAAACGCGCATGTGGTGGTGCGAGGTCTCCGAGCTGTTTCGGACTTCGAGTACGAACTCCAGATGGCCCAAATGAACCAGGAATTGTCACCCGAGATCGAAACGTTGTTTCTCGTTCCCGAAGTGGATTACTCGTTCTTGTCGTCCTCTTTGGTCCGACAAGTCGCCTCGTTGGGCGGTGATGTGTCTCGTTTCGTTTCCCCTTCCGTTCTCGCAAAGCTGAAGGAACGGTTTCATAGCTAGTGCGGATCAGTCCGTGACCCCGGGGGCCGTGGGGTCCTCCTAAGAGCTGCGAGCCCGTGCTCGTGACCGGTGCCTCGTGTTCCCGGAAGGCGAAGATGTCAGGGTCCAGGCAGCTGCCGTGTCATCGGGGTGTCACCGATTCAGAAGCACGGGCCTTTGTGCGCGACCCTCTTATTCAGGGAGCGCTGACCGTGCATCTCGGCGAGGCGGACGGCTCTGTGGCAGGATGTGTCCGCACGACCGGTGACGTCATCCTCGCCGGACTGTGGGGAGTGGGAGTAGACGACGGATTCGAGGCCGTGAGTTCTGCGTTCTACACAGTCTTTCCTGAAGTGCACCCGCGTGCCTCCGAGGTGCTCACTTTCACCGATGCCGGTGTAGTGTCGAAGCCGGCACCGCGCCAGCTTGCGGAGATCGCGGTCGCCGCTGCGCGGTCGTGACGGCTTGTGGTGGGTGAGGAGCCGCGAGTCGCTTTCTTGTCGTACTCCACGCTGGGTTCGTCGGCCGGCCCGTCAATCGAACGGGTGCGGGAAGCTGCGGCGATGTTTCGGACTCTGATGCCCGGTGTCACCGTGGAGGGCGAGATGCAGGCAGACGCCGTGCTCAATCAGGACGTTGCGATTCGAAAAGCCCCGGAATGAGCCATTTTAGGCGACGCGAACGTTCTCGTATTCCCGGACTTGAATGCGGCGAATATAGCGTACAAGCTGGCCGGACAGTGGGGTGGAGCGCAGGCTTTGGGGCCTGTGCTGCGGGGGTTTCGACGTCCGTGCAACGACCTCTCCCGCGGCGCAAAAGTCGACGATAATTGTGGCTATCTCGCTCATGGCTCCATAGGCTGTCGTGAGTCTGCGCCTTGCTTGAACATTTGTTCTTTTTTTAATTTCGATGCGCCGCTGTGTGGGGAGTCTCGTCTCCTGCCTAGGCGGCCCGCGAATCCAACTCCGGAGCAAGAAATCATGGGCTTTCAGGTGTCACAGAGCGGTGGTGTCACGCTCGTCGAGGTCGAAGGTCAGCTAATCGTTGGGAACCGCCAGGAGTTGAAGCAGCGGGTCCTGGAGCAGTTGGAGGGCGGAGACCGAAAGTTCGTGGTCGACTTCTCGAGCACGGGCTATATCGACTCATCCGGACTTGGTGTCCTAGTGAGTCTCTCGAAGAAGATCCGGGAGCAGGGCGGAGAGCTTCGGCTTTCGAGCCTCAATGAGGACCTGCGGACCCTATTCGAGCTCACCAAGCTCGATACGCTGTTCCGCATCACGGATACGAAGGAAGAAGCCCTAGATGGCTTTTGATCGGGACCCGTCTCGGCTCGCAGACTCCGGACGAGCCTCTGAACTAGATGGCTGACGACCTGGTACTCGAGTTGCCGAGCGATGTCCGTTCTATCGAACATGTCGTCGACTACGTCATGTCTGCGTGCAAGACGTGCAGTTGTGATGCCCGCCGGATGCGTCTGAACTTTCGCGTAGGGCTCACCGAGGCCCTCTCGAACGCGATGACGTACGGCAACGGTGATGACCCTGCCAAACGTGTCAGGGTCGAAGTGACCATAAAGGGTGCGCGTATCGAAGCGCGCATCACAGACCAGGGTGTCGGATTCGATCCCGGATCCGTACCCGATCCGACCTCGCCCGATAACCTGCTCAAGTCGGGCGGTAGAGGCCTATTCCTTATGCGTCAGCTGTGCGACGAAGTGTTGTTCAATGACCAAGGGAATCAGGTCACTTTGGTTCTTTGCCTTGAGCAAGGCGTTCCGCTTGAGGGCGGCGCCCAGGCGTGAGCGCTTCGGGTCGGCTCGTCCTAGGGACGTTGCCGCCACCTGTTGTTCAGACCCTCCACGATTTCGAATCGGCGTTCGGGGTGTCGATTCGGTTGGTCGTGCCTCCCGCGGAACCCGGCGCGGCTGTTGAGATCGTCTACTCCAGTGACGTCTTCGATCCCACGGCTCAGAAACAGAGCCGGCTGGTTGTCGCGCATCATGGGCCAGAGTTGGAGTTGCAGGTTGCAGGGTCGGGCACGCCCACGGAGACGGTTCTGGCGGTTCTAGCGCCCGCGTTGGAACGCAGCTTTGAAGCTGCTCGAGAATTCCACTTCTTCACCTACGAGCTATCGGAACGATTCGAGGAGATCAACCTCCTCTATTCGATCAGTGAGACGCTCGGGGCGACGTTGGATATCGGTGATGGCGCACGGAAGATCCTAGGCGAGGTCCGTGACGTTATGGGCGCCAAGCGGGGGTCGCTCTGGGTTTACGAGCCGGATGGAGACGAACTGCACCTCGCGGCGGAGGTCGGTGATGATGGTCGATCCGGGCCGCTTTCCGCCGCACACCCTGACGCCGTCACCTCCATGGTCTTCCGAGAAGGACAGGCGATCATCGCATCTCGGCGTCCTACTGGAGAAGAGCGAGCGACAGGAGAGAGCGAAGATTCGTTCTTGTCGGTTCCTATCCGCTATACGCCGGCCTCGGGAGAATCTCGCACCGTGGGCGTCGTGAACCTCATCGGGCGTCACGACGGGGGCCGGTTCAGCGCTGCTAACCAGAAGCTGCTTGCTGCCATCGCTTCGCAGATTGGCGCGGCCCTCGAGAACAATCGCTTGGTGCGCGAGAGCCTCTCCAAGGAGCGGATGGCTCGCGAGATGGAACTCGCCAACGATCTCCAAATGAAGCTTCTGCCGGTGCCGGAGCGATTCGACTGGGTTGAGGCGGCAGGTCGGGTGCAGCCGGCAGAGCAGGTAGGGGGTGACTTCTACCAGCTATTTCAGCTTGCCGAGGGACGGGTTGGGGTCATGCTCGGCGATGTGTCGCTCCATGGATTCCCGTCGGCGCTCATCATGACGCTCACCATGAGCGCCGCTGGGATCTATGCACGGGAGGGCTCGTCCCCCGCTGAGGTATTGCGCTCCTTGGATGACGCTCTAGCCGAAGAGCTCGAGGCCACGGAGATGTTCCTCACGGTCTTCTACGGTGTCCTGGACCCGGCCGCGGGTACCCTGACGTATTCGAATGCTGGGCATCCCCACGCGTTCGCGATGCGGGACGATGGTGACTCACTGCGTCTCACCGCCACCGATCCACCGGTTGGCTTTGCGGGCCCAGACGCGTTCGATGAGGTGACAGTCGAATGGGATTCAGAGCGGGATTTACTTCTGCTGTTCACGGATGGCCTTTCGGATATGCTGGCGTCATCGACTCGCGGGGACGGAGAGAGCTTGATTCTGGACACTGTGGCTACGCTCAGGTACCGCAAGGCAACGGAGATCGTGGAGGCGCTGTTCTCGCTCTCTCCCGGGGACAGTGAGGCGAGTAAGCTCGGGGACGACCGTGCGGCTCTAGTGGTCCGTGTCTGACGAGCGACACAGAGCCAAGAGATCTCTAGGCCAGAACTTCCTCGTCGATCACAATCTCCAACGAAAGATCGTGGCCAGCCTGGGTGCGAGCCCTGACGATGAGGTGCTTGAAATTGGACCCGGCAGGGGCGCTCTGACCCGACATCTGGTGGGATCAGTACGCCGGCTCGTTCTCGTCGAGCTCGACAACGACCTGGCCGCTAAGTGGGCTGAGGAGTACGCAGATCGTGACGATGTCGTAGTTGTCCACGGCGACGTGTTGGCTACGGACCTCTCCGCGGTGTTGGACTCTCCCGAGAAGGCGTTGGTCGTCGGAAATATCCCCTACAACATCACGTCGCCGATCATCTTCAAGCTCCTCGAGCCGCCGCGCCCCAGGGACGTGGTCCTCATGGTCCAGTCCGAGGTGGCCGACAGGGTTGCAGCTCAAGTCGGGACAAAGGCGTATGGCGCGCTCTCAGTGGGTGTCCGCAGCGTGGCTCGAGCGAAGCGCCTTTTTGGGGTGGGTCGCGGAGCGTTCCGGCCCGTTCCGGGTGTGGACTCGGCGATTCTCCGAATCACGCCGGAGCACCCCGCCCCAATGGATACCGGTGAGGAAGCTGCCCTAAGGGTGCTGGTGCGTGCTTCATTCCAATGGCGCCGAAAACAACTGCAGAAGATTCTGCGTGATCACCCCGATCTCAGAGTCCCGACGGACTCGCTCGACCGTCTGGCGGAGATAACGGAGATCGACCTGTCCGCGCGGCCCGAGACGCTTTCGCCGCAGGTCTTCATGCGGCTATCGGCCGCGTTGCCGCGGGCGTAGCTCTGGCCTAACTTTTTTTTGAAGAATCTCACAAGCGGCGCCTCTTCCGTCGTGCGGACCTCATTTCTTGCCTGTGTCTAGACGCATTTCCCAATCGACGGTCCGCCGTCTGTCCCATTATCTCAGGGCTCTCGAGGGTTTCGAAGGCGAGGGCGGTGGGACGGTTTCGAGTGAAGAATTGGCCTCTCGCGGCCAAACGACGGCCGCTCAGGTCCGCAAAGACCTTTCGCACTTCGGTTCGTTTGGGAAGCGTGGGCTCGGCTACAACGTTGAGGAGCTTCGTGACCGCCTGAAAGCGATCCTCGGCGTGGATCGCGTTTGGAGGGTGGCCCTCATTGGAGCCGGCCGGATCGGATCTGCTCTCTTTGAATACCCCGACTTCAAGGAACGCGGCTACGAGTGTGTCGTGGTTCTCGATAACGACCCCGAGAAAGTCGGAGTCAAATGGGGAGAGACGACGATCAGGGACGTACACGAGCTGGAAGCTGTGATCACTGATGAACGCATCGATCTGGTCGTCCTGGCCATACCCGCCACCGCCGCTCAAGAAATTGCGGAACGTGCCGTGTCTGTTGGCATCAAAGGCGTCCTCAACTTTGCGCCAGTCCAGATCAATGTGCCCGCCCACGTCCCTGTCGAGGACGTGAATCTCGTGATGGAGCTGGAAGCACTGTCCTTCCAGATCACGCGGCGCGGGGCGGCGGAGTGACGGGAACTCGAGATGCATCGCTCCTTCGCCGGGCAGCGGAAATTCTCAAGGACAACCCTACCCACACGCTCGACTTGGCCCAGGCGGTGCTTGGGCTCTCTGGACATCCGGGGGCCGCTTCAGCGGCAGTATTCCAACTGCTTGGGGCCGATCCGCGGTTTTTGGTGGACGGTGAAGGCATGTGGACCCTCGATCCGACCTTGGCGCCGCTTGGGGTGTCCTTAGGGGAGGTCTCCTTTGCGGTTGTAGATGTGGAGACGACCGGTGGCCGGGCATGGGACGGGAGCCGTATTACGGAGATCGCGATCGTCGAGGTGTGCGGCGGCACGATCGTGGACGAATACCAGACCCTTGTGAACCCGGCCATGGGCATACCGGCGATGATTACATCACTCACCGGTATCACAGGAGCCATGGTCTCGGGAGCTCCCTATTTCGAACACATCGGCGAAGAGATTACGCGCAGGCTAGAAGGGCGGGTCTTTGTGGCGCATAACGCCACCTTCGACTGGAACTTCGTGTCGGCTGAGCTGGTGCGTGCCAACCTCGATGTGCCCACCGTGCCGAAGCTGTGCACTGTTCGCATGGTGCGTAGGCTCGTGTCCACCGTGAGGCACCGGAACCTCGATGTTGTGACCCGGCATTTCGGCATCGAGATCGATGGACGACACCGTGCCTACGGAGATGCGTTCGCCACCGCTCGTGTGTTACTTCGACTCCTGGACGAAGCAGCGGGACGGGGAATTGAGGATCTGGCCACGCTCCAGTGGTACTTGAAGCGCCGCCGCCAGGGGAAGGCGTTCGATCCTGAGCAGTTCTCACTCGAACTTCTCGGACCCGAATCACAGACCCGAAAGAGGCGCCCATGACGATGCCTGACTCTCCTGACTCTCCTCGGAGCACCCAGGTGGGTGGAATCCGCATCCATGCTATCGAAGCGGGACACCAATGGTTGGACGGCGGCGCGATGTTCGGCGTGGTGCCGAAGCCGCTCTGGGAGCGTCGAATCCCTGCGGACGAACGCAATCGTATTCCGTTGGCTCTCCGATGCCTCCTCGTCGAGGCCCCCGGCGCGCTCGTCCTGATTGATACGGGAATCGGGAACAAAGAGAGCGACAAGTTCCACGACTTATATGGCGTGGAGAACGAGGGCACTCCCTCCATGCTCGAGGATGGCATTCGGGCTGCCGGCTTTTCCCCGGACGATGTAGACATCGTACTCAACACGCATCTCCACTTCGACCACGCGGGAGGGAACACATTCGTGGACGCAGAAGGGCGTGTCGCTCCGTCATTTCCCCGTGCTCGTTACGTCGTGCAGAAGGGTGAATTCGACTTCGCTCATGGAGGGAACGAACGTGTTCGCGCCAGCTATCTGGCGCGAAATTTCGATCCGATCGCTGAAGCCGGTCTTTGGGATTTCGTCGAAGGGCCGGCGCAGGTGACGGAGGGAATAAGGGTCGTGCCCAGCCCTGGGCACACACCGTTTCACCAGTCTGTCCTTATCGAGAGCGAGGGTCGAACGGCGTGTTATTTGGCGGACGTCTGTCCGACGGCAGCCCACGTGCCTTTGCCGTGGATTATGGGCTACGACCTAGAGCCGTTAGTGACGCTCGAGTCGAAGCGAGGCCTGTGGACGCAAGCGCGAGAAGAGGATTGGCTGCTCGTGTTTGAGCACGATCCACAGGTAGCCTGGGGGCGACTGGATCCTGGATCAGACCGGCCAACGCTCGTGTCGCAATAAGTAGGCGGCGGGACGAGTAAGTCCCGTGACCACTATCTCCTTTTTCGGTATCTTGAAGGGCTTACGGTCGGCGAATCTTTTGGTGCCTGCCGGTGAGGCTTACTCGCGAACTCGGCGTCATGACCGATAAATCGAAGATACCCGTGATTCTTAAGGGAGGCGCCCGCACTCCCATAGGTCGTTTCCTTGGTGGCCTGAGCCCGCTGACTGCTGCCCAGTTGGGTGCCGTTGCGGTCCGCGCGGCCATCGAGCGCTCTGGCATAGACGCCTCCGAGATCGATGAAGTGATCATGGG
Source organism: Longimicrobiales bacterium (assembly GCA_029245345.1). Lineage (NCBI taxonomy): Bacteria > Pseudomonadati > Gemmatimonadota > Longimicrobiia > Longimicrobiales > Longimicrobiales bacterium. Next base: position 40,710 of record JAQWPM010000015.1, on the reverse strand, counting down.
CAACGTCGTCTCGGCCGGAGGCGGTCAGGCCCCCGCGCGGCAGGCTGCGGTTCACGGTGGAGTACCGCCCACGATCCCTGCTGTCACGATCAACAAGGTGTGCGGCTCTGGACTCAAAGCTGTCATGCTCGGCGCCCAGGCGATCCGGGCGGGAGATGCACGGCTCGTTCTCGCCGGCGGGATGGAGTCCATGTCCAACGTGCCCTACTACGCACGGGGCATGCGTAGTGGTGTGAAGTTCGGGAACCAAACTCTTGAGGACGGTCTGATTCACGACGGCCTGTGGTGTTCCTTCGGGGATTGCCACATGGGCGGTCACGCCGAGTACACGGCGACGAAGGCGGGTGTCAGCCGTGAGGAGGCAGATGGATTCTCGCTGCGCTCGCACCAGAAAGCGGTAGCCGCTATCGAAGCCGGCCGATTCAAAGACGAGATCGTGGCCGTCGAGGTGAAGAACAGGAAGGGTGTTACCGTGGTGGATACGGACGAAAGCCCCCGGGCCGACACCTCTGTTGAAGCCTTGGGCAGGCTCCGGCCCGCATTCGTGCGCGACGCCCCCGACGACATCGACGTACATGTCGTGACCGCTGGGAACGCGCCCGGCCTCAATGACGGAGCCGCTGCGATCATGGTCGCGTCTCTCGAGTACGCTGAGGCGAACGGACTCGCCATCGACGCAATCATCTCGGGCTACGCGACCGGAGCTACAGAGCCCCAAGATCTGTTCTTTGCTCCGATTGCAGCCGTGAACAACCTCATGGCCAAAGAAAACAAGGCCATTGGGGACTACGACCTCGTGGAGGTGAACGAGGCTTTTGCTGTGCAGGCCATTGCCGATATGAACGCACTCGGGATGGACGAAGCGCGCGTGAATGTGAACGGAGGTGCGGTTGCGCTCGGGCACCCCATCGGTGCATCAGGCACCCGTATTCTGATCACACTTTTGAACGCGATGGACCAACAGAGCGCGGGGACGGGCCTCGCGACGCTTTGCCTCGGTGGCGGAAACGCCGTGGCTCTGTCTGTCGAGAAAGCCTAGGAGTTGGCCCCTGGAACGAGGCTTTCGTTTGCCTGAAGGTGCCTCGACCGGGTCACCGTTCACGCAGGAGAATGGGCGGGTCCGGGTCGGATGGCGGATTTCGCTCTTCGTGTTGATCACGATGGTGGTCACAGGGCTGGCGGGAGTCGTACTCCCAGCGGGGCTTCAGTTTGGCTCCTTTGCGCTCCTGTTGGGCGCGCTGTTGGGGGGCTGGAGCATGTTGGCGTTGGACGGGAAGTCGCCTGATGCCCTCGGTTTATACGTCGAACGTTCTACGGCGAGAGAGATGGCGCTGGGGACGACGATCGGCGTCGGGATCGCGTTGGTGGTAGTAGGTGTGATGGCAGCGGCGGGAGGCCTGACTTGGTCGGCTCAGCCCGGCTCTGCCGCCGAGTGGGTTAAGGGGGGCGTAGGCGCTCTACTTTTGCTGACGGTGCCCGCAGCTGCGGAGGAAGCGCTGCTGAGGGGATATCCTCTTCAAGCGCTTGCAGAGGCGGTTGGGGCTCCGCTGGCTTTGGTCGCGACTTCCGTCGCGTTTGGCATGATGCACATGGGGAACCCGGATGTGACGGCGCTGGGGTTGGCCAACGTCACGGCGGCGGGACTCCTCCTGGGTGCGGTGTACCTCCGGACCGGGAGCCTGTGGTGGGCGACCGGCGTGCATCTCGGTTGGAATTGGGCGCACGGGTATCTCGTGGACCTGCCGGTGAGCGGTTTAGAGATTCTCGATGCGCCGTTGTACGAAGGTGCTTCTGCTGGGCCTGACTGGTTGGGCGGAGGAGCCTTCGGGCCGGAGGGTAGTGCGGTGACGACTGTTGTCGTTCTGGCCGCCAGCGCTCTCGTATGGTGGGGCGGCTGGTTGAAACCGAGCGAAACGGCGTTGAGGTCGGAGCCGCTGGTGTTTGACGGACGAAACGAATCAATAGGGTCATGAGACCGGAGGAAATAGAGAGCATGAGTATCGATCGGATCGCTGTTGTCGGTGGAGGCACGATGGGCAACGGCATCGCCCACGTCGCCGCGCAGAACGGCAAGTCGGTGCGCATCTTAGACCTCTCCAGCGACGTTCTCGAGAGTGCGCTCGCGACCATCGCCAAGAATCTCGATCGGCAGGTCAAGAAGGAGCTCATCGACCAAGCCGCTCGCGACGCGACGCTCGCGAGGATCGAGACCACGACAGATGTGGCCGCTGGTGCAGAGGGTATGGACCTTGTGATCGAGGCGGTCCCCGAGAAGGCGCAGCTCAAGTACGATATTTTTGAAACGCTCGATCGGGCAACGGGCCCTGAGACGATACTGGCGAGCAACACTTCGTCGATCTCCATCACCGAGATTGCCGCACGTACAGGTCGCCCCGACAAGGTCATTGGGATGCACTTTATGAATCCCGTTCCGGTCATGAAGCTCATCGAGGTCATTCGTGGCCTCGCGACGAGCGATGAAACGACCCGGAAAATCTTTACGTTGTCTGAGGAACTCGGGAAGACTCCGGTGGAGGTCAACGACTTCCCTGGTTTCGTTGCGAACCGGGTCCTGATGCCGATGATCAACGAGGCCGTCTTCGCACTCATGGAGGGCGTCGCCGAGCCTGAGGCCATCGACACCATCATGAAGCTCGGGATGAACCACCCGATGGGTCCGCTCGAACTCGCGGATCTGATTGGCTTGGATACGTGCCTCAACATTCTCGAGGTGCTGCACCGAGAGCTGGGCGACGACCGATACCGGCCTTGCCCGCTCCTCCGGAAGTACTGTGCAGCCGGATGGCACGGCAGGAAGAGTGGGCGTGGGTTCTACAACTACCCGTAGGGGACGACGATGATGTGGACGCAGGAGCAGGAAGAAACTGGCCTGAGAGTTCGCCGAGGGTGAACTCCTCGTGTCCACGTAGGTGTCGTCCTCGAGGAACTCGCCTGGGGCGACGAATCGGTGGCTCTTTCGGTGGCCTTCACAACGGGCGCTCGACTCCTCGCACACGACGTAGCAGCAGCCATTTCTGCCACGAACGACGGCGCGGGGCACCCACGAACCGGAGCCGACGGCGTCACCTCCCGAGCCGCCAGCGCAAAGCTGGCTGCGTCTGAGGCCGCTACCTGGTCCGCCGCCGAAGCTGTCCAGGTCTTTGGCGGATACGGATACATGCGACATTACCCGGTGGAGCAATTGCTCCGAGACGCGAAGGGTACCGAGATCTAGGAAGGCACGAACGAGATTATGCGACACGTGATCGCCCGTGAGGTCCTACGGGATGCTTCACAAGGCTGAGTCAGTCGCACTTCCAAATAACCGTGAAGGAGAGCATGGAAATTTTTGAATTGATGTCCGAGCGTGACCACGAGCAGCTCATGTTCTGGAACGACCCGGACCTCGGTTACAGAGGGATCATCGCCGTCCACGACACGACCATGGGCCCAGCGCTCGGTGGTACGCGTTTTTGGAACTATGACAGCGATCGCGCTGCCGTCATCGATGCGTTGCGTCTATCTCGCGGAATGACCTACAAGGCTGCGATCACAGGGTTGAACCTGGGCGGCGGCAAATCGGTCATCTGGGGCGACAACAAGACGATCGATCGTGAGATGATCTTCCGTGCGCACGGCCGGGCTGTCGATTCACTGAACGGTCGCTACATCACCGCTGAGGACGTCGGCACGTCTCCCGACGACATGGAATTCGTGTCCATGGAGACCGAGCATGTGGTGGGCTTGATCGGACGCTCCGGAGATCCTTCACCGGTCACCGCATACGGCGTCTACATGGGCATCAAGGCATGTGCTCAGGCCAAGTACAGCGATGACTCCTTGGCGGGGAAACACGTCGCCGTCCAGGGACTCGGGCACGTCGGTTACTACCTATGCAAGGACCTCGCTGAAGAGGGCGCCAAGCTGACGGTGACGGACATCGATCAGGACCGCGTGAAGCAAGTGGTCGACGAGTTCGGAGCGGAAGCAGTCGAGCCGGATGCCATTTATGCCGTGGACGCGGACATTTTCGCTCCCTGCGCGTTGGGTGCCATCGTGAACGACGACACGATCGACGTGCTCAATGTCGACATCGTCGCCGGTGCGGCGAACAACCAACTCGCGCGGGGTCCGATCCACGGGCCTGCGCTCGACGAACGCGGGATTCTCTACGCTCCTGACTACGTGATCAACGCGGGTGGTTTGATCAACGTGTACGGGGAGATCGAAGGTTGGAGTCCGGAACGGAGCAAGCGAAAGGCGGGGGATATCTACAACACCTTGATGCGCACATTCGAACTGGCCACCACTGAAGGACTCGCGCCGCACGCCGCAGCGAACAAAGTCGCAGAGACGCGCATCCGTGAGGCCCGCCACCTGCAGCGGACGTACCTGTCATGATGGACAATCTGCGCCGAGCAGATCCAGCGATTTTCGATTCGATTGTCGCAGAAGCTCGCCGACAGGCCGACGGCCTCGAACTCATCGCGTCAGAGAATTTCGTGTCTAGGGCGGTCCTCGAGGCCGCGGGCACGGTGATGACGAACAAGTACGCCGAGGGTCTACCCGGCAAGCGGTACTACGGTGGTTGCGAGTTCGCCGATATTGCTGAGGACTTGGCACGCGATCGGGCCAAGCAGCTGTTCGGCGCTGAGCACGCGAATGTTCAGCCGCACTCTGGGGCCCAGGCCAACATGGCGGCCTACTTCTCCTTCCTGGATCCGGGAGACAAGATCCTAGGAATGAGCCTCAGTCACGGTGGACATCTCACGCACGGGTCCCCGGTGAACTTCAGCGGCCGACTCTTCGGCGTGGCGGCCTACGGAGTGCGGGAAGAAGACGGGCGCATCGACTACGATGCGCTCCGCGACCAAGCGTTAGCGGAGCGCCCGAAGATGATCATCGCCGGTGCGAGCGCCTATCCACGGGTCCTCGACTTCGAGGCCTTCCAAGCGGTCGCACGTGAAGTCGACGCCACCTTCGTGGTGGACATGGCACATATCGCGGGTCTTGTGGCGACAGGGCACCATCCCTCGCCGATTCCTCACGCGGATGTGGTGACCACCACGACCCACAAGACATTGAGGGGCCCCCGTGGTGGCTTGATTCTGTGCCCTGAAGAGCACGCGAAAGCCATCGACAAGTCGGTCTTCCCGTTCATGCAGGGTGGTCCGCTCATGCATGTGATCGCCGCAAAGGCGGTCGCGTTCCTAGAAGCGCTTCAGCCCGAATTCACCGACTATGCCGGACAGATAGTGGCGAACGCTAAGGCGCTCGGCGAAGGTCTTGTCGAACGTGGATTCAACCTCGTGAGCGGCGGTACCGACAACCACGTGCTCTTGGTCGATCTGCGAAAAAGCCATGACGACCTCACAGGTAAAGCTGCGGAGGAAGCCCTCGAAAGCGCGGGTATGACGGTCAACAAGAACACGATCCCGGGGGAGGCGCGCTCGCCGTTCGTCACCTCAGGTCTTCGGATCGGCACACCCGCACTGACGTCGCGGGGCATGAAAGAAGCGGAGATGGCGCGAGTGGCTGGATGGATCGACCAAGTCCTCCAGGCTCCGAGCGACCAAGCCCTCCTCGGATCCGTGAAGGCTGAAGTCAAGGAACTGAGCGACGCATTCCCGCTCTACGCGGAGTTGGCGGGGTAAGAGGTGCTGTGCGCCCGCTTGGACTAGCGAACGCACGGACCGATCCGCACATTTGCGCGCATGACGGAACTTCAATTCGCCGACGAGATTCTGGAGCAACTCCAGCAACGAAACCCCCGATTCGATACACGGGCGTATTTTTTTGTGCTCGCGGCGCTGCATTCCGTCATCCACTCTCTGGACGAGCCAAGACACATTTCGGGGAAGGAACTCGCTGAAGGTGTCAGGCACATGGCGTTGGAACGATTCGGGCCGATGGCTCGTTCGGTGCTCGAACACTGGGGCATTCACGCGACGGAAGATGTTGGAGGCGTGGTGTTTGCGCTGGTGGAGCAAGGGATTTTGATCAAGCAGGACGGAGATCGACCGGAGGACTTCGCGGACGTCTTCGACTTCGAAGAAGTATTCGAGCTGAACTACCCATGGGAAGCTCGGATCTGATCACGACGGTGCGGCATGCGGCCGAGCCTAAAGACTTGAACGACCCGGCAAGACCGGGTGCCTGTGCGGCACTCGCTGCCGCCACGCCCATGAGAGGGGATGAAAATGGACGATCACGGATTTCCGCGCTGCCTAAAATGCGAGGGTGGAATCTTGTTGCCTCTCTCGGATTATGGCAGAGAGGGGGCGCCGATTCGCTACAAGGCGTGGGTGTGTTCCAGCCCGGAATGTGGATTCAACATCCGGATCGACAACGGGGAGATCACAGTGGGGCGCCAGATCGGGCAGAGTCACAAATAGCCCGGGGCTTTAGCGCCCCTACCCCCCAATACTTTGACCCTTCGCGAACCACGTCGGCCGTGACCTCGGCCCGGCTGTTGTCGCGAGCAACCGGTCCCCAATGACCGATCCCTACCCGCGGCTGAGCCCGTTTGGACCGGTGCATCTTCCGGCCCCCACTGGGGCGGAGTCGGCGGAGTGGGACCGTGTCGCCATTGAAGACATCGGCGTGCCGCAGGCCGTGCTCATGGAGAACGCTGGGCGGGGTACTGCGGAGGTGGTCCAACGACTGTTTCCGACCGGTCCGGTGCTGGCGTTAGTGGGTTCGGGCAACAACGGTGGTGACGCGCTGGTTTGCATCCGCACTTTGGTGGCTTGGGGCAGGGAGGTGCGTGCGATCCTGGTTTCGGACCGTACACACGAGGACCCTCTTTTTCATGGATGGGCCGTCGAAACGGTGACCGACCGTGATCTTTCCGATGACGAGTGGACTCGCCTCTTCCAAGAGGCAGATGTCGTGATCGACGGGGTGTTGGGCACCGGGGTGCGGGATCGTCCGCGTGACCGACAGGCAGACGCGATTTTGAGGGCCAACCGAGCGGAGTGCCCCATCCTCTCGATCGACGTGCCTTCTGGTATCGACGCCAACACGGGTGCTGTGCCGGGGGAGGCGATCGAAGCCAGTGTGACGGTGACGTATGGAGCCCCGAAGCTGGGAAGCCTCCTGCACCCTGCACGTCGGAACGTGGGGCGATTGGTCGCGATCGACATCGGATGTCCGCCAACTGAAACGTCGATGGCCCACATGTTCTCAGGTCAGATCGTGACGCCCGCGTGGGCGTATGCCCACCGGCCGCTTCGCTCGACGGACACGCACAAGAATGCCGTCGGTCGTGTGCTGGTGATCGCAGGTCAGGCGGGCATGGCAGGTGCGGCGCTGCTCGCGGCACGTGCAGCGTATCACGCCGGTGCCGGCTTTGTGCGGGTGTGCTCCCCTGAGGAGAATCGCGCAGTGATTCAGTCCTCGCTTCCCGAGGCGGTGTTCGTTGCTGCCGAGGACGTCGAGGGGCTGCGAGAGGGCCTCGAGCAAGCGGATGCGGCGCTGATCGGGCCCGGAATGGGCACAGAGGCTCCGGGGCGTGTGCTTCTCGACGTTGTGGCCGAGGGGCCCTCGGTTCCCCTCGTCGTAGATGCGGACGGACTGAACCTCGCTGCCGAGGGTGCCATCGACTTGGCTGCGCTCGCGAAAGACAGACCGATCCTCGCCACCCCGCATGTCCGAGAGATGGCCCGCCTGCTTCACACCGAGCATGACGTAGTGATCGAGGACCGACTGGCTGCCCTTCGAGAGGCCGCGGACCGATTCGGGCACGCGGTTCTGTTGAAGGGAGCTCCATCCTTAGTGACCGGCGTGGGGCGCCCGATACTCGTAGACACGCAAGCCACCTCAGATCTAGCCGTCGCCGGTATGGGTGATGCGTTGGCAGGTGTGTGCACGTCGTTGATGGCGCAGGGTGTTTCCGACGTGGATGCAGGCGCGCTCGGGCTCTTCTTCTCGGGTCGAGCCGCGCGCATCGCCGGGCGAGGTGTTTCGTTGACACCCAGTGATGTCGTCCGATGGCTCCCGGCTGCCATGAATGAGTGCGGAGCCTCGGATTCGGACCTGGCCCTTGGGGGGCTTCTGTTCGACGCCGAGGCGGCCCGATGATGGACGACCTGCCCAAGCGCCACGTGCGGCTGGGCCCAGGGCCGGAGTTCGACCGGATCCGGCGAGCCATCGCAGGAGGACGCGAGCTGCCTCAGGCCGTGCGAGTCGGACCCGGCGACGACGCTGCGGTGATCGAGGGTGGGTGGGTGATCAGCACGGACATGAGTGTTGAGGATGTCCACTTTCGTCGAGCCTGGCTCACGGACGAAGAGATCGGCTTCCGGGCTGCCTCCGCGGCGTTGTCGGATTTGGCTGCCATGGCAGCGACACCGACTGGGTTGTTCGCGTCGGTGGCGCTACCCACGGACGACTCCGTGAACTGGGACGCGCTTCAGGCAGGAATCGCCGAAGCCGCGGACTCGGTGGGGGCGGCACTCCTTGGGGGCGATCTCGCTCGCTCACCTGGACCGCTCGTGCTGGACATTACGGTGCTTGGTTGCACGTCGTGGCCTGTGCTACGGAACGGCGCAGAACCCAGCGATGAGGTGTGGGTCACAGGTGACCTTGGGGCGAGTGCGGCGGCGGTTCAGGCGTGGGCTCGTGGAGAGGAGCCCCCGAAGGCCGCTCGAGACGCATTCGCACGTCCGGAGCCCCGCGTGAAGGCTGCGCAGTGCTTGGTCGAGCACGACCTGATTGACGCGCTCATGGACATCTCTGACGGTCTCGCGGGAGATGCGAGCCACATGGCGTCTGCGTCGGGCGCCCAGATTATCCTCGATGCCGATGCGATCCCGGTCGCTCCGATCGCAATCGAGATCCTCGGTCCGGAGCAGGCGCTCGAAGCCGCGCTGTACGGGGGTGAGGACTACCAACTCCTCTTCGTCACGGATCCTGGTGTCGTGGACGTTGAATACTTCCAGAGACGTCACGGTCTAAAGCTCACACGCGTCGGACGCGTCGAGGCGGGCGAGGGCGTTTTGTTGGAGCGCGGTGGTGAACGACTTGCTCTCAAGCGTGGGGGCTTCGACCACTTCGGCGGTGAGATATGATTCGATTTTTGTTGGTCATCATTGCCGTAGTTCCGGCGACCGTGTACTACGCGATCCGCACCGGGTGGGGCGTATTTCGCGGCGGGGACAAGGCGAAGTGTGTATGCGAGTACGTGCCGCGGGCCTGGTCGAAGCTCATGCTACGGGCAGCAGGAGTGCGGGTCGAACTAGAAAACGCTGAAATGATCGACCCGGAGGCTCCTCAGGTAGTGGTGGTCAATCACGTGTCGTGGTTTGATGTTCCCGCTCTGGCTGCATTCCTTCCCGGCCCTTACCTCTTTGTGGCCAAAAAAGAGATCGAGAGGGCACCGCTGTTTGGGCACGCGCTGAAGTCGTGTGGGCACATCTTCATCGACCGGAAGGACCGAGGGCAGGCCATGGCATCACTCGGGAACGCTCGTCAGAGGTTGGAAGATGACGGGCCTAGCATCATCATGTTCCCTGAAGGGACTCGCTCGGACTCGGGCGAACTCCAGCGCTTCAAGAAGGGTGCGTTCGTTCTCGCCATCCAGGCCGGTGCTGATGTCGTACCCACGGCGATCTTCGGATCGAGGGACATCATGCGTAAGGGTTCGTTTTGGATTCGCCCGGGTGTGATCCGGGTGAAATTCGGAGAGCCCATCTCGGTTGGGGAATACACGGTGGACGGGCGAAACGAACTTACGGATAGAGCTTGGGATGCCATGAAGGCACTTCAGGCTTCGGACCAAACCAACTAAACAAACTCAGGAGGTTTCTGTGTCGGCCATCGTCGACGTGCGCGGTAGAGAGATTTTGGACTCGCGAGGTAACCCCACTGTAGAGGCGGAAGTAACGCTAGAGTCGGGCATTCGCGGACGCGCTTCGGTGCCGTCCGGTGCGTCCACCGGGGCACACGAGGCCGTGGAACTACGCGACGGGGATCGCAGTCGATTCCTGGGCAAGGGCGTCCTGAAAGCCGTCGGGCACGTGAACACAACGATCGCGGGTGCAATTCGAGGGTTCGAGGCTCGCGAGCAGCTTGATATCGACCGGGCGATGCTCGACTTGGACGGAACGCCGAACAAGCGGAATCTCGGTGCAAACTCGATCTTGGCCGTCTCCATGGCGGCGGCGCGAGCGGCTGCTCAGGAGAATCACATGCCGTTGTGGCGCTACCTCGCTGGGGCCGGATCTGCTGACCTGCTCCCTGTGCCCATGATGAACATCCTCAATGGTGGAGCACACGCGCCGAATAACGTGGACATCCAAGAGTTCATGGTGATGCCCATTGGCGCCGAGACGTTCTCGGAGGGCCTGCGTATGGGCGTTGAGATTTTCCATCACCTCAAGAGGGTGCTCAGCGATCAGGGCAAGAATACGGCGGTTGGGGACGAGGGCGGGTTCGCGCCCGACCTTGGCAGTAACGAAGAGGCCGTGGAGGTCGTGCTCCAGGCCATAGAAGCCGCGGGTTACCGTCCCGGAGAGGACGTTGTCCTGACGCTGGACGCGGCAGCCACCGAGTTCTTCGAGGACGGTGAGTACGTCTTCAAGTGGTCGAGCGGCGAGCGCCGAGATGCGGCCGGAATGGTCGAGTTTTGGAAGGAGTGGGTCTCGAAGTACCCAATCCGTTCGTTGGAGGACCCGCTGGACGAGAACGACTGGCACGGATGGAACCAACTCACGAAGGAGGTCGGCGACGACGTGCAGATCGTGGGTGATGACCTGTTCGTGACCAACGTGGAACGGTTGGAGCAGGGAATAAAGGACGGCACGGCGAACGCGATTCTGATCAAGGTGAATCAAATCGGGACGCTCACAGAGACTTTGGAGACGGTCCGGGTCGCGTCCGAGGCTGGATACAAGAGCGTGATCTCCCACCGTTCTGGGGAGACGGAGGACACGCTGATTGCTGACCTCGCCGTGGCCACCGGCGCGGGCCAGATCAAGACAGGCTCTGCGAGCCGCACGGACCGCGTGGCTAAGTACAACCAACTGCTGCGCATTGAGGAAAAGCTGGGCGAGCGGGCTCGTTATCCTGGCCGGGGGCTTTGGTCGTAGTGAGCGGCCACCTGAAGAAGGTTGTCTTACCAGGACTGCTTCTTCTCGCAGTCTACTACGCAGTTTTTGGCGGCGAGTACTCGTGGTTCGAATTACGAAACGCGCGAGCTGCTGTGGCGCAGGAGGAACTGGAGCTCACTGAGTTGCACCGGCAAATCGACTCCTTGAGGGCTTGGGCTGACTCGTTGCAGATCGACCCGGTCACGTTGGAGCGAATCGCGCGGGAGCAGTTCGGCTTGGTCCGGCCCGGTGAAGTGTTGTATCGGTTCACAGAGCCGAGTGATGCCGTCACCGCCCCGCCCGATTCTGTGGGTAGTACAGCACGATAGGCCCTATTGGACGCGTTCGTTGGCGGCACGGAGGAGTTCCATCGCGAGCTCCTCCAGTCGTATCCGGGCCTTGTTGTCCGAACGCCTCCAAAAGGGTCGGGCCAAGACCACCGGGGTCAGGAGGAACAGGAGGGCTCCGGTCAAAGGCCCCAGCGATAGCGGGAGAGCGGCGCTCGCCGCCGCCCACGCCAGGAGGCCCCCGAACCAGTGTGCCAGGTAGTCCCCAGCTCGATCGAATTCGACTCGTAGGCCTGTGTTGGTGGCCGTGACGGTGGTACGTCCCAGCCCGTGATTTTCGTGCCATCGGTAGGCGCCGGTTTGGTCGGTCATGACTTCTCCCTGGCGACCGGTGACGCGTTGAGCAGCCTGGGTGATGGCGCTCCAATCTGCAGGAACACCTGAGAAGTCCGCGGACATCGCGAGCGTGGTTGGTGCACCGATAATGAAGTCGGTGCCTCGACCCGCCTGTACCGGGCCCACAGCGGCGGCCCGGCGAATGGCGTCGACGTCGAGCCCGACCTCGCGCGCGGCTTCTACCAGATCAGAGAGCGTTGGACCGTCTCGGGTGGGCAGATGCGGCGACGTCTCCGCGTTAGAGGCACGCCGGAGGATGACTTGGACCTCGCGATCCGTGAACCTGCGCTCTTGACTACTCGTCGTCGTCGATCCGAACGGGCACGGCCTCCACCGAAGCCTTTCCGACAGCGACCGCTCCCTTGATCACAGCCTCGAGCTCGCTCGGGTCTGCACCCGCGGGAAGGGCCTGGAGCATCGTCTCTGCAGCAGCTTGGAGTGCCCGGTTCTTCGCTTCCACACTAGGTGTCTTGCCCTTCTCGATGAACGAAGAGAAGAGGTCGATGGGTACAGGGAATAGGGTCGTGGAGTTGTTCTCGGCGGCGACCTCAACCACGGTCTGGAGGAAGCGGAGCTGCATGGCACCTGGAAATTCGGCGATGATCTCCGCTGCTCCGGCCAGCTTCGTTGAAGCCTGGTACTCACCCTCTGCGCTGATGACTTTCGCCCGCCGTTCGCGCTCGGCTTCGGCTTGCTTGGCCATCGCGCGCTTCATCTCCTGAGGGAGGTCGATGTCCTTGATTTCGACACTCGTGACCTCAATGCCCCAAGGGTCCGTGCCTTGGTCGATAATGTCCCGGACCACATCGTTGATGCGCTCGCGTTCCGCCAGGAGTTCGTCCAACTCTGACTGCCCGATCACGGATCGCAGGGTCGTCTGAGCGAGCTGACTCGTGGCGAAGTAATAGTCCTCGATCTCAATCACTGCCTTCGTGGGATCCGCCACGCGGAAGTAGACCACCGCGTTGACCCGAACACTCACGTTGTCCTTCGTGATCGTGTCCTGTGGAGCGATGTCGAGTGCGATGATGCGCAGGTCCATTTTGCGCATTCGTTCGAGCCCGAAGGGTACGAGAAAGATCAGGCCTGGGCCCTTCGCTCGCGTGAGTTTTCCCAAGCGGAAGATGACGCCTCGTTCGTATTCGTAGAGAACTCTGAGGCTGGTCAGTATCGCGATTCCGCCAAAAGCGATCGCGCCGATAATAATGACTGCCGGATCCATTCGAACCTCCGAAAGAGTACGGGGAAGGCCACACACCGAATACGAGACTCGCATTGAGCGTCGCGCCGTCCTACACCGGACGCAAGCCGGTTGACAGCGTCAGAGCCCAAGATGAGCTTTTCCACCCTATGCCGGAGTAGCTCAGCTGGTTAGAGCAGCGGAATCATAATCCGCGAGTCGGGGGTTCGAGTCCCTCCTCCGGCACTCAACAGCCGCAAGGCTTTTTGGGTTTGGCCCCTCCTTCGGGAGGGGCCTTTGTTTTGCCTGGTGTGCAGAAGGTCGACCGCAGCGTGGGGTGGGGGCAGGAGTAGCTCGTGGTGAGGTCATAGCCCTCCTTGCACACAACCTGGCGGTTGAGGACTTTCCGTTTTTCTATAAGGATGTCGCACGCCCACTATCCCGAAGGAGACCCGAATGCTGCAAGGCGTCGCCGCGGACACGGCGCTCCGAGAGCGGCTCGCGGGCGTCGAGGCCCCTCCCCCTCCTTCCCGCGCCGGTGCCCCTCGTGGAATCGTGACGAGCGCCGGCGATGCGGGTATGCGTCCTGAACGCCTACCTGATGCTCCACCGAATCCGGTTCCTTAGGGTGCGAGCTCCCTGCCGTGGTCTTCCACACCGCGGACGAAGTCGTGCCAGACGTCGTCAAGGCAGTTTTCCCGTCCGACACGACGTTTCAGCGCCTGCCCGACGATGTGCCCGGAGGCTGGCACCTCAAACCGTTCGCGCTGTACCTCGCGCCTTCCGCGCGCGCTCTCTCTATCGCTGGGAGATCGGGCCACCGATCTCGGTCGCATAAGCTACCCGGAGTGCTTCGTGGTATTGGTCGAGCAGCCCGGCCAGCGTGGTGTGCTCCTGACGTACAGCTTCACGCAGTTCCGGCCGGGTTGCGAAGTCGTAAAGAACCGACGTCATGATTTCGGCGCTGACCCGGAAGCCCGCGTGTCCGATCTCGCTGAAGGTGTCCTCGAGCATCCCGCGAGTGTGGTTGGCTCCTCGCGAACTGAACACACTGATTCCGATGCCCGGGATGTCTTTGGTGACGACACCGGTCTCTTCGTAGCCGGATGGGCGCCTCGGCTCGGGACTGATGTTCGGCGCGTCCAGTTCCTCGGCATACGCGAACGACAGCTCGTGGAGCGTGCCCAGCGAGACGCCGTCCCGGTACTCTCCATATCGGTCGATTTCCACGGTTGTGCCCGTCGCCAGTGCTGCGCCTCGGGCGGCGTTGTCCATCATCTCGTTGATGTGTTCGAGATACACCGGGTCCGGATAGCGGATGTAGTAGTCTACGACCGCACGCTGAGGCACCACGTTCGGGGCATCTCCGCCTTCTGGGATCACGCCCTGGATCGATGCCTCCGGACGCAGCGTAGACCGCAGTCCGTCGACCATCGTGTAGAAATGCACCGCCGCTTCGAGTGCGTTGCGGCCGAACCACGACGACATTTGGTGTGACGGCCTTCCGCGGAACGTGTACTTCACCTCGTTGATGTTGAGGCAGCAGCTTCCAAAGCCGGCTTTGGCACGCGACGTCTGGGTCACGCCATGACTGCGCACGAGGAGGTCCGCGCCATCGAACACGCCAGCCTCGTGCATGATGACCTTCGCCGGCGGGCCCACTTCTTCCGCGGGTGTCCCGTAGATACGGATCCTTCCGGGCATGCCCTCGGCTGCCATGTGCTCGGCCATCGCGAATGCCGACGCGAACACGATCGGCGTCTGAGCGTTGTGTTGGTCTCCGTGGAACGGCCCATCCGCGTCACGAAGCGCGTCGTACTCACCGATCAGGCCGAGCATCAATCCCTCAGGCCCCGCGGGTGAAGTCCACGTGGCTACGAATGCGGTTTCGAGTCCGGCGGCCCCTACCTGGACGTCCCAGCCGCGCCCGCGCAGAACAGCCGTGAGCGTGTCGACTGCGAGATACTCCTCCCACCCGACCTCCGGGTTGTGCCCGATGAAGTCGCTGAGAGACTGCATCTCAGACGTCCACAACTCGGTCGTGCGACTCACTACCGCATCGCGCGCCGCATCGCTGCGACTCGCCAAATCCTGGCCCATGTCAGTGGGTGCAAGGCGTGCCTGCAACTCGTCGATCTGGCGCACGATGTCTCTAGCGGCCGCTCGTTCAGTGTCGGTTGTTTGGCCCAGCAGCGGGAGGGGCAGGGCGAGTAGCACTAGCAGGAGAAGGTGTCGGGATACGTACATCGTTGAACTCCGAGTTGGGCGTCCGTCGAGGGATTCAAGCCCAACATTAGGGACGAGCGGTGGTTGCGTCGACAGAACACTCAAATTGCTCGTTCGATTGGATGACCACCGATCGTCGCATTCTCGCGGCGCATGGTGTCCGGACTGGATCCTTCCGACCCCGAAGGACGATCTACGAATTACGCTGAGTCTTCGTGCGAGGTACGGCGAGGTACGGCGAGGTACATTACTTAGCGAGCGTGGGGTCTGTCCCTGTACTCTTAGGTAGTCGTACAGCGTACGCCCTTCTCAGAAGGAGGTCCCGGTGAGCACCATAGGAAGACTACGCAACAAAGGCGCGCTCCGGAGAATCCTCTTTCTCGCCTTGATGGGCGTGGGTCATGTTGCGTCGGCAGCTGCGCAAGAGGTCGTCGCATTCCCTCTGCCCGGGGAGGCCATCTATGAAGTCCGTCTCACGGACGGCTCCCTGATCTATGGTCGGGTTACGGACGTCTCGGGTGATCGGGTTTCCATTACTACGAGCGCCGGGGTGGAGCTCGACCTCCAACGGTCCCAGATCCGGCAACTGAGCGCCGCGGAGGGCCGGTTCGTGGACGGTGAGTTCTGGCGAGAGGACCCGAACGGGACGAGGCTCTTCTTTACCGCGACAGGGCGTGCGATACCGGCCGGCGAAGCGTACCTCGGGACCTACTTTCTCTTCCTGCCCTTCGTCGCTGTCGGTGTCTCGGACGACTTCACGCTCGCGGCGGGAGCGCCCGTCCTGTTCGGCAAAGTCGAGCCGTTCTATCTGGCCCCGAAGGTCCGCATCGTGGACACGGAGGCCGCAGACATCTCGCTCGGAACGATCGTCTTCTTCTTAGACAACGAGAATGTTGGGATCGCCTACGGCGTGGGCACGTTCGGAAGCAGGGATCGGGCGCTGACCGCCGGTTTGGGTCTTGGTTATTCCGGTGTGGACTTCTCGAGCCAGCCAGTGGCCATGATCGGAGGCGAGACGAGGGTGAGTCGCCGGGTGAAATTGATGACCGAGAACTACTTCCTGCCGGGCGAGACAGGCCTCGTCTTTTCCGGAGGAATGAGGATCATCGGGGAGCGCTTCTCGACGGACCTGGGGGTCGTCGGGACCGCAGGTGCCGCAGGAGGCACATGCTGCGTGCCCATCGTGAACTTTTCCTACTCTTTCGGACTCGCCCGCTGAGGTAGTCCGCGTGTTCCTTCGGGACCGGCTGCCGAAGTGGTTTTTGCCGTCACCCACAGTACCCAGCTGCCCACGAACAGTGACGTGGCCATGGTGATCTTGCCAGCTGATTGCATCGATCCCCCAATCTCTTCGGCACGCGACAACGTCCCGAACTTCATGAGCATGGAAGTCCAGTCGTGGCTTCCTGCGTCGACCGGTCCGAAGGGCGATACCAATGGGAGTTCCTGAACCAACGCGTCCGCAGCGTAGATACCTGCGCCGACGAACGCGGTCCCAAGCCAGAAGAGACATACCGACGCCCCGAAGGGGTCGTGTTGTTTGTAGAGCAAGTACAGACCCGCGGCGACAGGGACGCCGAGTTCGAAGATCGTGCCCCCAGCAATCGACCAGAATCGGCTCCCGAACCACATGAACGCCGCGTGTCCTGCTTCGTGGAATCCCAGGTTTACGCCATCGAAGATGGAGCTGTACGTCGGGTCTGCGAAGTGGTTCTTCAGGATCCACGCCAGGATGAGAAGCAGGGGGGCTCGATAGTACCAAGCGTGCCCCGATACACGCTCGGCGACCCATTCGTGCGGCCCGCCCGCACCGCCCGCCCGACTGTCGGGCGCTGGCTTCGGAGCATCGACCGGCTTCTCTCGATGGGCTCGGAATGGATCGGTTTCCATAGTGACGACGGTATTGGACCCACAGGCTCGGGACAAGCCATCCCGCTTTTGACGCGCGCGCGCATTCCCAGAGGCGTTTTTCGGCCGTATCTTGCCCTGACTGTCCACTTACTCGGCCTATTGAGGCATGACATGACGGATCGCGCAGGCACAATGCTGAGCGGGCGCCGCGAGCAGATCGAACGCGTTCTAGCACGGGAACTCACTCCCCCGGTGATGAGCCCGAGCGGGCCGACGCCGCCTGACGTCCGGGCGTTTCTCCGCGAAGAGGCTGAGGACCTTTATTGGAACGAGCTCGAGTGGGAGCACATCACCGACGAAGAGGCCTTGGAAGGAGGGCCGCTCACCGAGTTGGCGTTCCCCGGGTTCCTCGCATTCATCCGTGGATTGCTTCTCCGGGAAGTGATGCCGGACGCGCTCGCGCCCGCGAGTCCGCGTCCTCAGGTCGTTGAAGACGTTCTGGGATTCTTGTGCGACCGCGTCGTGGAGTTGCAGGACTCTCTGGCCGGTGACGCAGATGGAGATCGCGAGCAGCAGGAGACCGAGATGCAGATGTCCAACCGTCTCGTAGATCTCGTGTTGTACCGTTACCACGAATTGGCGCCGGAAGATATCGAGCGACTCGAGTCGGAGGCCCGCCCCTAGGCCTAGCGGCCCATGTGGCTTCGGATCTTCAGATGGGAAGGCGATTGAGACCCGGAAGGACGTATCTCTCCGGTCCGCCTATGCTGGTAGCCCATCGGGGGGGTTCGAAACTGGCGCCCGAGAACACCATGGTTGCGTTCCAGCGGGCGATCGACTGGTGGGCGGCGGACATGCTCGAACTTGACGTGCGACTCACGAAGGACGGCCAGGTAGTGGTCATCCACGATGCCGATGTGGCTCGAACGACAGACGGCCAGGGGCTCGTCGCGGACTTCACCTTGGACGAACTCCAAGCTCTCGACGCGGGATTCCACTTTCGGTCTCCTGGTGGTGACCGATCGTTTGCGGGCACGGGTGTTGTCGTGCCTACGCTCGGTGAGGTGCTTGCTGCCTTCCCTGGGACACGCATAAACGTGGAAGCGAAAGAGCCCCAGGTCGCACGCCCCATGGTCGACGTCATTCGCGAACACGACGCGGAGAGTCGGACGCTGTTGGCGGCTGAATTCGAGCGGTCTCGGGCCAGCGTGCGTGATTATGCCGGACCGTGGGGCGCGAGCAGGCATCATATCTTGAGCTTCTGGATCTCCCATCGCCTTCCGGGTGGGGGGCCGTACACACCGAGCGCCGACATTTTTCAGGTCCCCGAGGCTTGGCAGGGCCTGCGCATCGTTTCGCCGCGTTTCATTTGGGCGGCCCAGGCCCGGAACATTCCGGTGCATGTTTGGACCGTAGACGACACTGACGACATGAAGCGACTCGTTGAGTGGGGCGTCGACGGTATTCAGAGCGATCGCCCGGACCTGTTAGCCAAGGTGCTGACAGAGACCGTCGGGCGCACCGCGGCACCAGGTTCCGTGCCGGCATGACCGACGCCCGAGGTGCACTCGGCCCTCGTTTCTCCGAGGTGCTAGGCCGTGACGCGGGACTCTTGGGCTCGAAGCCGATTGTGGCGGCGGTCTCCGGCGGAATGGACTCGGTGGTGCTCCTGCACCTTCTCCGGTCTGGTCTGCGTAATTCCGGGATCGCGCTGCACGTCGTCCATGTTGACCACGGATTGAGACTTGGCTCCGAGGCGGACGCTCGGTGGGTGTCAGGGCTCTGTCGCGCTTGGGGACTCCCTCTACATCAAACGCAGGTCGCCGTCGTGGGAGGGTCCGAGGAGGCCGCGAGAAACGCACGATATACCGCGATCGAGAAAGTGAGGCGGGCCGTTGGTGCGTCTTGGGTTGCACTGGGCCATCATGCTGACGACCAAGCCGAGACCGTGCTTCACCGAATCGTCCGTGGAACCGGTATTGAAGGGTTGGCTGCGATGGCGCAGTTCCGGGAGCCGGGGATCTGGCGGCCGCTCCTCTCCTTCTCGCGTGACGAATTGGAGGCCTATGCCACGGAGAACGGACTGGCGTGGCGGACGGACCCGACCAACACAGATCTCTCGTTCGCGCGGAACGCGATTCGCCATGTCGTGATCCCCGCGCTCGAGTCTGGTGTTTCGAGCGGTGCGCGGCGAGCATTGGTGCACCTCGCGTCGCTTTCAGGAGAAGAAAGTGAGGCGTGGGTCGCGGCGATGCCGATCCTTCTCGCTCAGGTGGGAATCGAGCGGGAAGACGGCAAAGTGTCCCTGTCGATTCGAGCGCTTCAGAACTTCGCGCCCCCGCTCCGTGCGAAGGTCCTCCGGTCTCTCGCACGTGGCCTTGGCGTCTCCCTGGATCGGGTCGGAACTCGGGTGGCCACCGAGTTCACTAGCTCCGGCCTGAGCGGCCAAGAGGTGAGCGTCACAGGTGGCCTGCGGGTACGCCGGGAGTTGGATCGGTTGGTGGTGGCCCTGGGATCGGAGCGAGAAGAGGACATCCCGCTTGTGATCTCGAACCAGAGCTCGGGCTCCGGAACGGTTCGGTTGAGCGGCCAGACACTGAGGGTCGATTGGGGGGTGGGGGAGGACGACGCGGGGGCCGGCACACGCATCACCGTTCGGGATCCGCGCTTTCCGCTCACCCTGCGTGCTCGACAAGATGGCGACCGTATCCAATTAGCATACGGTTCTAAGAAGCTGAAGAAGTTATTTCTGGAGGCGCGGATTCCTGAACCCAAAAGGAGGGCTGTCCCCGTATTGGTTGACGCGGACGGCCGTGTGCTCTGGATCGTCGGCCTAGCCGAATCGGCATTACCTGCCTCGAATGAGGCCGCTGCGTCATTAGAGATCGGAATCATCGATGCCAACGCTGACTGAGGACACCCAGCTCGGGGGGCAAAAGCTCTCGAGAATCGTGTTTTCCGCCGAAGAGATCGCATCTAGGGTTACCGAATTGGGTCAAGAAATCAGCGAGACTTATTCGGCCTCCGATCGGCTCTTGGTACTCGGCCTACTGAAGGGGTCGGTCCTGTTCATGTCTGATCTGGTCCGGGCGATTCACCTCCCGCTCCACGTCGACTTCATGGTGGCGTCGAGCTACGGTCGTGAGAAAGTGTCGAGTGGTGACGTGAGGCTGCTCTACGACGCCCGAGCCTCACTGAAGGGGCGAGCGGTGGTGCTCGTAGAAGACATCATGGACAGTGGGGCAACGCTTAGCCGGCTGCTCCCGAGGCTGGAAGCGAGGGGGCCGAAGAGCCTCGAAGTTTGTACGTTATTGCATAAGCGCATCGCGACATTGGAACCGCCGGCCCGCTGGGTCGGATTCGATGCACCCAATGAGTTCTTGGTGGGGTACGGACTCGACTACGCGGAAGACTTTCGTCATTTGCCATATATCGCGAGCCTGTAAGCGGCCCTTGGCCGCAGACGCATCGCGAGAGTGAAGGACTAGCATGCCAGAAGAACCGATTCGCCCCGACGACGAAAACCGTCTCGGACGTCTGTCTAAGAACTCTGCGTTCTTGATGATGATGGTCCTCATGCTCCTTTTGGCCGTGCAGTTCGTCAAAGGGACAGATCAGACGGTCCAAGAGATCACGTTTACAGCGTTCCGCAGCCAGCTGAACTCTGGGAACATCCATGAGGTCACGGTCATCGACCGCCGCATCGAGGGCGAGTTACGTGCCCCGTCGGCGAACGAGAATGGTGAGTTCATAGAGTTTGAGGTGACGCTGCCCGGTGACCTGACCGATGGCCTCCTTGAGTCACTCGAGTCCAACGACGTCATTGTGAAGGCGAAAACTTCGCAGCCGGGTTGGGGCACCTTTCTGATTGGAGCTCTCCCGTGGCTCCTGTTCATCGCGTTCTGGATCTGGATCTTTCGGACCATGCAGGGTGGCGGGAACAAGGCGTTCCAGTTTGGGCGGTCCAAAGCAAAGCTTCTTTCTCCAGATACTTCGAAGGTCACCTTCGCGGACGTTGCTGGCGCTGACGAAGCCAAGCAGGAACTCGAAGAGACCATTGATTTCTTAAAGGACCCGGCCAAGTTCTCGCGCCTGGGTGGCCGTCTCCCCAAGGGTGTCCTCTTGGTGGGTCCTCCGGGAACCGGAAAGACGCTGTTGGCTCGAGCGGTTGCCGGCGAAGCCGAGCGCCCCTTCTTCCAGATGTCCGGTTCGGACTTTGTGGAGATGTTCGTCGGGGTCGGTGCATCTCGCGTTCGTGACTTATTCGAGCAGGGGAAAGCACAAGCCCCGTGCATCATCTTCGTGGATGAGATCGACGCCGTAGGGCGGCATCGCGGTGCTGGCTTGGGCGGCGGTCACGACGAGCGCGAGCAGACCTTGAATGCGTTGCTCGTCGAGATGGACGGCTTCGAGTCCAATGAGGGCGTGATCCTCCTTGCGGCGACCAACCGTCCGGACGTCTTGGACCCGGCGCTGTTGCGGCCGGGCCGGTTCGATCGTCAGGTGATCGTCGATTTCCCAGACGTGAAAGGCCGGGAAGGGATTCTTCGCGTACACGCGAAGAAGCTCCCACTGTCGGATGACGTCGAACTCTCGCTCGTCGCGCGTGGTACTCCGGGAATGAGTGGGGCGGATCTAGAGAACATCTGTAACGAAGCCGCACTTCTCGCCGCCCGCCGCGATGCGGATACGGTGACGATGGTCGATTTTGAGCAGGCCAAAGACAAGATCATGCTGGGGACCGAGCGTCGCAGTCTCGTCCTGAATGACGAGGAGCGGAGACTGACGGCGTACCACGAGGCGGGGCACGCCGTGATCGGTCTCAGACTCCCGGGACTGGATCCGGTGCATAAGGTGTCGATCGTTCCGCGTGGGAGAGCACTAGGTATCACTGCCAGCCTTCCTGAGCAGGATCGACACTCGTACCGCAAGGAATGGATGGAGGGGCAGCTCGCCATGTTGTTCGGCGGACGCGTTGCGGAAGAGATGCAGTTCGG
The DNA here is from genome assembly GCA_029245345.1 of Longimicrobiales bacterium. Classification (NCBI taxonomy): domain Bacteria; kingdom Pseudomonadati; phylum Gemmatimonadota; class Longimicrobiia; order Longimicrobiales; species Longimicrobiales bacterium. The sequence continues at coordinate 18,683 of JAQWPM010000015.1, read as the reverse complement.
CCCGGAGAGTGTCACCACCGGTGCTGGAAACGACATCGAGCGCGCCACGAGCATGGTGCGCAAGATGGTGACCACGTTTGGCATGAGCGAGGTCATCGGACTCGTCGCGGTCGGGGACGCTGAGTCGGAGGTGTTCCTGGGTCGCGAGATCGGTCATCGCCGGACCGTGTCGGAACACACGGCACGGTTGGTTGACCAGGAAGTGAAGCGCAAGTTGGACGAAGCTCACGAGAAGGCCCGTGAGCTCCTAGAGAAAAACAAAGACCTCCTAGAGACCATTGCCCAGGCGCTCCTCGATCGCGAGACGCTGGATCGCACGGAACTGGAGATCCTGGAAAGCGGAGGCACGCTTCCTCCACTTCCGAATCTCGATGACGAGCCGATCACCCTGGCTGAGCCCGCGCGACCTAACCCGGTAGAGCAGTCGGCCCCCTCGTTTGGGCTGCCCGGCGGCGAGGGACTCCTGCCGGGACCGGCTCCTGGGTATCATGAATCCGATGGGGTGTCTGACGACGACTGATGCTGGACTAGAGGCGGATGAACGGCAGGGGAGTGGCACCGAGACGGTGTCACTCCCCTGTCTCATTCTGGCCAGAGGGTCGTATGTCCTCGTCTACGTGTGCGGCCCGCGCCTTTCCTCAGGCATTGGTTGACGCGATATCTTTTGACGACACCTGAGCCCACTTAGAAGGAGCCGACACGTTGAGCCGGATCTGGGAACAGTTCCAGTTCTTCAGACCAGGATGGATGGACCTGGTCGAGATCGTCATCGTGGCGTTTCTGCTGTATCGCATTTTGCTCGTGATTCAGCGGACGCGGGCGATGCAGATCACGTTGGGTGTGGTCCTTCTCGCGTTCTCGTACGGCGCGGCCCGGCTTTTCGACCTCATTCTGATCCGAACGTTGCTCGAGGCCGTCTTCCAGTACGGAGCCATCGCTACCCTGGTGGTTTTTCAGCCTGAGCTTCGATCGGCTCTGGCGAGGCTGGGACGGAGTCGTATGATCCGCGTCTTCCAGCGCCTTGAAGGTGGAAAAGTGGCCGAGGAGGTCGTCGAGGCCGCGATCCGCCTTTCGCGTGCTCGCCACGGCGCCATTATCGCGATCGAGCAGGAGATAGGGCTGGACGAGTATGCGGAGACCGGGAGCGCGGTGGAGGCTCGGGTCTCCGCGGAGATGCTCACCACAATTTTCACGCCTTATTCGCCATTGCATGACGGTGCGGTGTTGATTTCGGGAGACCAGATCCGGACGGCTGGTGCCATTCTGCCACTGACCCAGTCTTCCGTCGCGGACCGATCGTTAGGTACTCGGCACCGAGCCGCTTTGGGGTTGAGCGAGGAAACTGACGCGGTGGTTATCGTCGTGAGTGAAGAGACTGCTCAGATTTCAGTGGGCATGGGCGGGCGGCTAGAGAGAGACGTAGATGTAGGTCGTCTGCGCGAGATCTTGGTGGGGTCGCTTCCGCAGCACCAGCCCCCGTTGGCTCCTGCTTCAGTTCCCAACTGAAAGGGGCGACAAACCTTGCCGTAATCAGGTATCGAGGGGTGCGTTGACACCTTGGCCGGAGCGCTTCTAGATTGCGCGGATCTTAGTCCTAGAGGGACGCCCCTAACTGGGGCGGAAACCAAATTCAGGAGTATGCCTCAGTGGGCACCCAGTACAGACTGTTGACGCTCTTCGCGGACGGCGGGTGGATGATGTATCCCCTCGTCCTTTGTTCTCTGATCGCGGTCGGCGTGATCCTCGCGAAGATGTGGACCCTTTGGGTTGCCCACGCTGGGACGGCTCGGGTGCTACGCGAGGTCCAAGAAGCTGCTGAGAGTGGCGACTTGGATGCAGCGTACGACATCGCTCGGGACACGCCCGGACCGGCCGCTGCGATCGTGCTTGCCGGGCTGCGCCGTGTGCGGAACGGAAGACTCACCAAGGGTGAGTTGGAGACGGCGGTCGCGACGACGGGCGCAATCGAGCTCAGCTTCCTCGAGCGTGGCCTGGTCATTTTGGCCACGATCGCGAATGTCGCTCCACTAATGGGCTTCCTTGGTACCGTTGCCGGGATGATTCTGGCGTTTGCTGCGATCGAAGAGGCGGGTACTGTAGAGCCCAGCCTCGTTGCTGGTGGTATCAAAGTCGCTTTGCTTACGACGGCTGCTGGCCTGATCGTCGCAGTGCCGATCAACATTACGTACAACTTCTTCGTAACCCGTATCGACAGGTTGATCGTGGATATGGAACAGGGTGCGCAGAAGATCATCAACCTCGCATGGGATCTCGAGCGGGACGGTAAGATCGAGGTCATAGCAGCGAAGAAGTTGTAGGAACCTTTCGAGCGTAACCCCGGTACCTCTGAAATAACCCAGAGAGAGCAGAGATATGGCGGTTTTAGGTAAAAAAAAGAAAAGGGTCAGTGACGGCGTTACGACGGCCGGAACGGCAGATATCGCATTTCTACTCCTGATCTTCTTCCTGGTGACAACGACCTTTCCGAAGGACAAGGGTCTTTCCATCGTGCTTCCGGAGCCCGGTGAAGAGGCGCAGGTCAGCCAGAAGAATATTCTGCACCTCATCATCCAGCCGACGGGTATCGTCGATGTGAAGCGGGGTGAGAGCCAGCAGGTCCAGCAGATGCGTCCTTCCGAGATTGACGGGTTGTGGCGGCAGGAAGTCACCGCGAACCCGAATTTGATCGCGGCCGTGAAGACCCATCCTGACGCGTCTTACAAGTACATGATCGACGTGCTGGATGCGCTCCATAGCGCGAACGCTGAACGAATCTCGCTTCAGGTCTTGGAGAACAGCTAGCCATGTCAATCAAGGGTGGTGGTTTTCAGAAGAGCTCGAAGGCGTCCGAAGAAATCCCGGCGTCGTCGCTAGCCGATATCGCGTTCCTTCTCCTGATCTTCTTCATGGTCACGACGGTGTTCCAGTCGGACAGACAGCGGCCCATTGAGTGGCCCGCCGCTGAGGCAGCCGCGAAGATCGATGAGAAGCAAAAGAACATCCTGAACATCTGGATGGAGCGGGATGGGGTGGTCTACATCAACGATCAGGTCCACACCATGGAGGAGGTCACGACGGTTGTGGCGCCGCTTTACGCGGCCTCACAGCGTGCTCTCGTGATTTCAGTCCGTGGTGACAGAGAAGTGCCGTACCGGTTCATGAACCAGGTGCAGGACGCCTTGGTAGCTGCAGGCGTAGTCCGTGTCGTTTTCGCTACGGACCTTGAGCAGAGCATGCAAAGGGAGAGACGATGACCGCTGAAGCCCTACCGTCAACCGACAGTGGCGAGAGCGCCAATGATCGGCTGAAGCGCTCGTTCGATTCGTGGTTCTGGGGTTCGATGATCGTCGCGACAGTGCTGCACTTCGGGACGTTCGCCTTCTGGCCGGAATTCACGGCTGTGGACGTTTCGATCGATTCGACGGAGTTGGAGACCATCGAGCTTCCGCCGGAAATTGAGATTCCACCGCCGCCGCAGCAGATTTCTCGTCCGGCTACGCCTGTAATGGCGGCTGCCGATATCGACGAAGACATCACGATTGCGCCGACGACCTTCGAGGATAACCCTATCGAAGACCTGCCGCCGCCGCCTGAAGAGGTTGGGACCGACATCTCGGCAGCGCCTACGTTCACTCCGTTCACGGTGGCTCCGTCCATTCAGAACAGGAACGACGTAGTGCGTGCGATGGAGCGAGAGTATCCGCCGCTTCTTCGTGACGCCGGAATCGGCGGCACGGTGCGCGTGTACTTCTTCATTGATGAAGAAGGGCGTGTTGGGGACCGTCGGATCGACCAAAGTTCTGGTCATCAGGCACTCGACGACGCAGCCATGTCCGTTGCCGAGACCTACCAGTTTTCGCCAGCGCTGAACCGTGACAAGAAGGTGCCGGTCTGGGTGTCGTTCCCGATTACCTTCCAGGTCCGCTAGAACGGAGCCTGAGAGGAACCATTAAGGGACCCCGCCGGCGCTCCGGCGGGGTCCCTTTCGTATGTTTAGGACTTATTGAATCGAGACCACGATCGTTACGAACGATGCGACGATGACGACAGGCTACAGTGAGCGGTTAGTGGAGACGCTGCCGCGCGTGCGAGAGCGCATAGCGCGTGCGGAGCTAGATGCTGATCGTGAGGCTGGCGTTGTCCGTCTGATCGCGGTCACGAAGTCACATCCTTTCGCGGCTGTTCGAGCCGCGTTGGACGCTGGCTTACGGGACCTTGGTGAAAACCGAGTAGAAGAGCTCGACACGAAGGTGGCCGAGTTCGGGAGGGATGGGGTGACGTGGCATATGATTGGCCATATACAGGGTCGTAAGACTGCGAAGGCGGCGGAGCTTTCGGACCTGATCCACTCCATTGATTCGGCGAAGCTGGCTGAAAGTGTAGCGCGCCGAGCTTCTGAAATGGACGTGGAATGTCGCGTGTTGCTCCAGGTGAATACGTCCGGGGAGGCGTCGAAGAGTGGGTTGTCAGTAGAATCGGCGGTGGAGGACGTTGTCCGGCTCGCAGATTCGCCGGGGCTCCGGGTGGACGGACTCATGACGATGGCCCCGTTTGTTGATGATGAACGAGTATTAGGGAATGCGTTTCGCAGGTTGCGCGAGATTCGCGAAGTGGCGGCGGGGCACTCCGATAACGTGGGCCCGGAGTTATCGATGGGTATGACGAACGACTTACACATCGCCATTCGGGAAGGAAGTACGATGGTTCGAATCGGTACGGCACTGTTCGGTCCTAGGTAGCCGTCAAAGGCTTCAACAGGAGTTCGACATGATCGACCTGACACCGCTCGACGTTCGTAACAAGCGTGGCGATTTCAAGAGGATCCTCAGGGGATACGACCCCCAAGAGGTCGATGTCTTCTTGGAGATCGCCGCCGAACGTCTGGAGCAGATCGTGCGAGAGAATATCGGGTTGCGAGAGAAGTCTTCGGTGCTCGAACAGCAGGTCACGTCGCAAACGGGCCGTGAACAAGCCGTGCAGGAAGCGTTGGTTACCGCTCAGGAGCTGCGGGCGGACATCCATGACCAGGCGAAGCGGGAGTCCGACCACCTTCTCCACGAGGCCGAGACCGAATCGCGACGCCGGATGGCCGAAGCTGAGGCGAAGGTGCGGAAGATGCTCCGCGATGCCGAGCGCAAACTTCAGGTCGGACAGGACGGACTCGAAGAAATGGAGCGGCGCAGGACTCGCTTTCTCAAGGGGTTCAGGCAGCTCTTGGAGCGGGAAATGGACGTCGTCGAGGTCGAAGAGGAGGGAGCTTCTTTAGAGGATCGACCCATTGATCTCGACTTGGGGAGCGGGAGGTTCAGCCGGCCGGCACTCTCGCTGGATGGGGAAGGGACCCAGACAGCCGCGTCTGACGGGTCGCAGGACGGGGATGCGGAACCCGACGGACGTCGGGCAGATCACGATTCGGCAGACGTCGACGAAGGGACGGAAGACCCATCGCTCGACGCGCCCGTCGATGAAGTGGCCGAAACTTTGTCCAGTGACGAACCCGTCGAGTCCGGCGAAGAGGACGAGGTTCGCGTGGGAGCGTCCGTGGACGATGCGGAGGTGGGCCACGCGGCGGCTGAGTCGAACGATGAGGACGCTCCCGCGAGCTATCCGGCCTTGGTGGAAGACGCCGCGGAGGAGGACCCCGCGGTGAGCCGTGTTTCGTCTTTGTTCGACGCGAGCCCGTCGCTCCCCGACGTGCCGACGCTTGATGAGGTCCTCTCGGAGAGCGACTCGAACGACGAGACTCTGGCTTCCCCCTTCGACTCGGACGAGTCGGATGGGGACCGCTGAAGCTCGACTCCAGGCGCCTGTGTCCACTGCCGTGACTGCGCGTTCTGACCTCAGGCGCCGTGTTGATGCGGCGATCGGTGTGATCCGTAGCCACACGGACTTTGCCCCGCGTGTGGGCATTATCCTTGGCACTGGACTCGGAGCGCTCGCGGATCAGATCGAGGTGGTCGCATCCGTGAATTATTCCGTGATCCCTGGTTTTCCTGTCCCGACCGTTGAGACCCATTCCGGCAGGCTTGTGTTCGGCCTTTTAGGAGGCACGCCTGTTGTAGCAATGCAGGGTCGATTCCACGTCTACGAGGGCTATTCGTTGCAGGAGGTCACGTTTCCCGTTCGGGTTCTGAAGGCACTCGGAGCGGAGACGTTGGTGGTGTCGAACGCGTGCGGCGGAATGAATCCCGATTGGGCGGCGGGTGACCTGGTACTACTGGATGACCACATCAACCTGCTTGGTGGAAACCCTCTGTCTGGCCCCAATGCCGATGACTTTGGCCCCCGATTTCCCGACATGTCAGAGCCGTACGACCGTGGGCTGCAGAGACTGGCGAAGGACTTTGCCGCGGAGTTGGATATCACGCTCCGCTGTGGTGTTTATGTGGCATGGACCGGGCCCGCCCTTGAAACACGTGCCGAGTATACGATGCTTCGCCGCCTAGGGGCGGACGTTGTGGGTATGTCTACGGTTCCGGAGGTGATCGTCGCTCGACACATGGCGATGCCTGTGTTGGGCATCGGCATCATTACCGACGAGTGTTTTCCGGACACGTTGGAAGCTGTAGACCTATCCAAGATCATCGCAACGGCGATGCAATCCGAGCCTGATTTGACCCGGCTTATTGCCGGGGTCGTGAAAGAGTTATGAGCTATCCTGAACTTCCGAAGACCCGACTCGATATCGAGACCGAGATGCTTGATCAGTGGCGTGAGGAGGATTTGTTCAAACAAACCCTCGACGCCAACTCGGACGGCGAACAATTCGTCTTTTATGAGGGCCCCCCCACGGCGAACGGACGTCCCGGTCTGCACCACATCATCAGTCGGACGATCAAGGACATGATGTGTCGCCACCGCGCGATGCAGGGGTTCGCGATCACCAGAATCGCCGGGTGGGATACGCACGGGCTTCCGGTAGAAATCGAGGCTGAGAAGAAGCTGGACATCAGCGGAAAGCCGGAGATCGAGGCCTTGGGCGTTGCCGAGTTCAACAAGGTCTGTAAAGACTCCGTCTTCACGTACAAGGAAGAATGGGAGCAGCTGAGCGAGCGCATCGCTTACTGGCTGGAGTACTGGCGCCCCTACGTGACGTTCCACACCGACTACGTGGAGTCCGTGTGGTGGATTCTTAAGACCTTCGCGGAAAAGGATCTGCTGTACCGAGGCCACAAAAGTGTGCCGTATTGCCCACGGTGTGGGACGACGCTGTCGTCACATGAGGTAGCACAGGGCTATAAAGACGTGGAGGACCCATCGCTGACCTTTGTCGCGTTGGTCGTCGATGACAACGGGGTGCCCGACCCAGACGGAAGGGCGTTTCTGGCTTGGACGACCACCCCGTGGACCGTCCCATCCAACGCGGGGTTGGCCGTACATCCGGACTTGACCTACGTCGAGGTTGCCCAGGATGGCCGTCGCTACATCGTGGCGCAGGATCGTGCCGAGGCTCTCTTCGGGGAAGACCACGAGGTGGTTGCCACTGTGAGCGGAGCCGACCTGGTTGGTATGCGGTACGCCCGTCCGCTCGACTTAGTGGCGATGCCAGAAGATCCACAGAATGGCTGGACGGTGGTGGCCGAAGACTTCGTCAGTTCCGGGGACGGTACCGGCATCGTGCACATGGCACCCGCGTTTGGTGCTGACGATTACGCAGCAGGACTCCGGCACGACCTGCCGATGCTGAACCCGATCGACGACGCAGGATGTTTTACGGCGGACGTGGGGTTGGTGGGTGGTCAGTTCGTGAAGGATGCTGATGCTGCTTTGGTCGAAGAGCTCAGAACCCGAGGCGGACTCTTCGATATCGGACGTCTGACGCACAGCTATCCTCACTGTTGGCGGTGCAGTTCACCGCTGCTTTACGTGGCTCGAGATTCTTGGTTTGCTAGGACGTCCAGCCTCAAAGACCAGCTCCTGGCCAACAATGATCAGGTGTCTTGGTATCCACCTGAGGTTGGTGAGAATCGGTTCGGTGAGTGGCTACGTGGGAACGTGGACTGGGCGCTATCTCGTGATCGGTATTGGGGCACTCCGCTCCCTGTCTGGGTATGCGAAAACGACCGTGATCACGTGCACTGGATCGGCTCTCGTGCCGATCTGGCCGCCGCCGCAGGCGAACTCGGCGACGACTTCGATCCACATAAGCCGTACATCGATGAGATCACCTGGGGTTGTTCCGAGTGTGACGGCACCATGCGCCGCACCCCGGAGGTTATCGACGCCTGGTTCGACTCCGGTGCGATGCCATTCGCGCAGTGGCACTACCCGTTCGAGAACGAAGACGAATTCGAACGTCATTTCCCCGCGGACTTCATTTGTGAGGGTCTTGATCAGACGCGTGGCTGGTTTTATTCGCTCATGGCGATCTCCACGCTTCTCGGCAAAGGGCCTGCGTTCAAGAATGTGATTGTGAACGACATGATCTTGGATGCGGAAGGACAGAAGATGTCCAAGTCCAAGGGCAATATCGTGAATCCTTGGGACGCCATCGAAGAGCATGGGTCAGACGCGCTCCGGTGGTACCTCATCACGTCGTCGAACCCGTGGGTGCCCAAGCGTTATGACTCGGATGGTGTGAAAGAGGCAGCGAGAAAGTTCTTCGACACGCTCCTCAACACGTACAAGTTCTTCGCGCTCTATGCGTCCGTGGAGTCATGGGCACCATCCGACGCCGATCCGGAGCCCGAGGACCGACCGTTCTTGGATCGATGGCTCTTGTCACGTCTCGACTCTGTTGTGTCCCTGGTGGGGTCTGAATTGGATGCATATCAGCCCACGAGGGCCTATCGTGCGTTGGGTGACTTCGTAGTCGAGGATCTGTCGAATTGGTATGTGCGGCGTAGCCGGCCGCGCTTCTGGGGGAACAGTGACGAAGCGGACATGCGTGCTGCGTTCCGCACGCTGTGGGAGGCGTTGAAGCAGGTATCGCTACTGGCGGCGCCGTTGGTACCGTTCTCGGCGGACTGGGTCCATCGCGCGTTGTCGGGGGAAAGCGCTCATTTGCAGAGTTACCCGTTGCCGTCGGGCGCATCGGATGCTGAGATGGAGGCTGACATGGCTGCTGCGCGCACTGTGGTGTCGCTCGGGCGTGCAGCACGCGAGGACGTAAAGATCCGTGTTCGCCAGCCCCTTCGGCGGATCCAGGTCGTGTTGCCACATGAACGGACGTTGACCGGCGAATTGCTCGACATCGTCCGCGAAGAACTGAACGTGAAGGAAGTTGGCTTCCTATCCACGGCAGAAGGTCTGGTCACTCTCGTGGCCCGCCCGAACTTCCGCGGATTGGGCCCACGCTTCGGGAAGAGCACCAACGATGCCGCTGAGGCGATTCGTGGGCTGTCTCAGGAGGACCTTGGGGCCTACCGGGACGGGAAAAGCGTAACGTTCGAATTGGCCGGCGAGACGCATCCTCTGGAGGAAGGTGACATTGAGATCATTCAGCAAGCCTCTGGAGAACTCGTCGTAAAGGGTGAAGGGGCGAGTACCGTCGCCCTAGATCCGGAATTGGACGACGAGCTGAGGGCCGAAGGTATGGCTCGTGAATTGATCAACCGCATTCAGCGCCTGCGGAAGGACTCGGGGCTCGAGATCACCGACCGTGTGGCGCTTGTGCTCGCCGGCCCAGAGAGTGTTCAGGCGGCCGCCAACGCTCACGTCGATTTCATTGCGGGCGAGACCTTAGCGACGAGTGTGATCGTGAAGGGTGATTTGGAGGACGACACCTTCACCCACGTCAACGAGGTCGATATCGACGGCACGCCCGCCACGATCGGACTCTCAGTGGATGAGTAACGTGGATGCCTCCAATTATGAATTGGTCGTCGCGCCGGGCGAAGAGAACCGTCTAGACAGTTTCTTGGCGGACCGCCTCGATTGTTCACGAACACAGGCGCAAAAATTTCTAGCGAAAGGTCTCGTGACCGTAGACGGGCGGGCCGGCAAGAAATCCGAGCCGGTGACGGAGGGCATGGTGATCCATGCCACAGTTCCGGCACCCGAGTCGGTCGATATTGAGGCTGAAGATCTTCCGCTTGAGATCGTGTACCAAGACGACGCGATTGTCGTGGTGAACAAGGCGGCCGGCATGGTGGTTCACCCGGCACCGGGGCATCGCTCGGGGACCATGGTGAACGCCTTGATGTATCACGTACGCGATCTTTCAGGTGTTGGGGGGCGGCTCCGACCAGGCATCGTTCACCGCCTGGACCGTGGAACATCCGGACTGCTCGTAGTGGCGAAAAACGATGTGGCGCACCATACGCTTTCGGACGCGCTCAAGCTCCGGAAGGTGAAGCGCTTGTACCAAGCCGCGGCTTGGGGGCACCTGTCGGAGCCTCTATTGACCATCGAGGCGCCCATTGGACGCGACGCCAGGGACCGAAAACGGATGGCGGTGTCGGAGGACGGGCGTCCGGCGTTGACCCGGGCCAAAGTCACGGAACGATGGGAACGAGCCGATTTTCTCTCCGTGGCTCTCAAAACGGGGCGAACGCACCAGATCCGTGTACACCTGACTCATATTGGACACCCGGTTGTGGGTGATCCTGTGTATGGGCTGGGTTGGGAGCGGGGCATGGGTGGCCCGACCCAGTCCTGGGCTGTGAAGCTCTCAAAGAAAGTGGGTCGTCAGTTCCTTCACGCCGCAGAACTCGCCTTCGACCACCCTGTCACGGGTCAACCCATGCACTTTGAAGCGCCGCTGCCGGACGACTTGGCGGCGGCAGCGGCTTGGGCCCGTGGAGAAGCCGAATAGCGTTGTAGTAAGGCTCTTTTGTTGGTAGGCTGTCTCCCCGATACTTACGGCCCCCTTCATACGAAGGCCTATCGCAACGGTGGCTATGACCGACCTCGATCCGAAACTGACATTCGACGCGTTTGTAGTCGGGCCAGCCAGCAGGCTCGCCTCGGCCGCCGCGCGTCGTGCTGCCGATTCGCCTGGGACGAGCTACAACCCGTTGTTCATATACTCCGCCTCAGGATTGGGGAAGTCACACATTCTGGCCGCCATTGCCCATCAGGCGCCAAAGGCCGGAAACGAGGGCAGCGTCGAGTACATGGCGCTGGAGAAGTACTTGGAAGAACTCGCGTCAGCGCTCGAAGCAGGCGACCGCGACGGATTCCGGGATCGCTTCTCCCATTTAGAAATTCTGCTTCTCGATGACGTGCAGTTCTTGACGGGTCAGCCCGAGGCGCAGGAGATGCTTCTGCGCACCCTGGATGAACTCTCCACGGCCGGAAGCCAAATTGTCCTAGCAAGTGATCGCCCTCCTGCAGACATCAACGGTTTGGACGCGCGCCTCCTCTCCCGGTTCTCCGGGGGGCTGATCGTGGATATCGGGGCTCCTGAGTACGAGACCCGCGTGGCGATCATCCGGAAGAAAGCTGAAGAACGAGACCAGTCGCTTCAGTCTGGGGTGGCTGAGTCGTTGGCGCGCTCGCCCTTCAAGAATGTCCGCGAGTTGGGAGGCGCCCTCAACAAGGTGTTCGCCACTCAGGAGTTGGAAGAGCGACAGGTCACCGCCGAAGAAGTCTCGCAGATGTTGGGCGATAAAGGTGGCTCGGCGCCTGCAGTCGAGTCCCTAGGCAGTGAATTCGGCTCGTTCTTCGAGGATCTTGTGGAGACCGTTGCGGTGACGGTTAAAGAGAAGGAAGTGCCGTGGCGAAAGGCGATGCGAGAGGCGATCGACGGAGCCGAGCGTGAGGGCTTCGTGGTCAAGCGTCTTCATGGGTATCAGGACGGCGAAGAGCCGGATGGATGGGAAACGATCGTAGAGGCGTACAAGGCCGATGTTCAGCGTCTGCGAGAAATCGACGAGGAACTCGACCGACTGGGGAACCCCTGGCCTGAGGCTGCTGAGGGAGTCTTGAAGGACCCTGACCGGATTGAAAAAGCCGAAGCGCTGCTTACATCGGTCAGAGAGCGGCAGCGCCCCTTTCCGAAGCTTGGTGCGGGCATGCTCTTGGGCGACTTGGACGACTTCCCGGCGATGGCCGTGAAGGCCGCACAACAGCTGGTCGCCCAGGAGAAACCCCAGTACAACCCGATTTATGTATGGTCTGGAAAAGCGGAGCTCGGACGGACCCTCCTGGGCGCTTCGGGTCGCACGCATCAGGAAGCTCATCCAGAGGCCAAGATGGCGGTCACATCTGTGGCGGAGTTCGCCGAGGATTTCATTCGAGCCCTCGGTGAGGGGGTCGCCGGCGCCTGGCGAGAGCGCTGGTGGACGGTTGATCTGCTCCTGGTTCACGGGGTCGAGGCTCTTTCGGAGACGGAGCGGGCCCAGGACGAGTTTTTCCATCTCTTCGAAGCGCTCAAGCGACGAGGCGCTCGCATTATGCTGGCAGGTGATCGAGCCCCTAGTGGTATTGGCGGTATCGACGACCGGCTCCGCTCGCGGTTCGAGGGCGGTCTGGTGTTGGAGGTCGATGCGGGAGACGGGAAGGGAGATCTCGCTCTTGTGGAGGAACAAGCCCCGGACGTGACGGGCTCGTTCGTTCCACAGATGGAAGAGACGGCCGCCCTGGCATCAGCGCCTGAACGTCCCGTGGCCCAACTCGTCGCGACGTCCGCACCTGCGAAGGGTGGGGCGTGGTTCCCCTCCGCGGAGAACGTCGTCCTGATGTGGCCCAAGATCGATGACCTATTGATCGAGGAACTCGACTAATGGCCATCGAAGGCGCGCTCCAAGACGTTAGCCTGGCCGATATTTGCCAGCTACTCGGGATGGGTATGAAGACGGGGTGTCTTAGCCTGACGGACCGCTCCAACTTTGGATACATCTATTTCGGAAAGGGACGGGTGATTCACGCTTCGGTGTTGAATCGTCCGGATCGACTGGGAGAACTCCTGGTCCGAAACCACGTGATTACGCGGAAGCACCTCTCGGCGGCCATGGAGCAGCAGGCGCTCGAGAAGGGGAAGCGCTTGGGCGAGATCTTGGTGGAGCAGGAGAGCATCACCGAAGAGAAGCTGCAGCACTACATCCAAACGCAGATCGAAGAGGCGGTGTACAACCTCTTCACTTGGAACCAGGGCTCCTTCCACTTCGACACCGGCCAGGCGCCAGACGAAGACGGGGTCTTTCTCGTCAGCATCCCGCCGGAAGCACTTCTTATGGAAGGTGCTCGGCGTGTGGACGAGTGGAGTTTGGTCGAGAAGAAGATCCCCTCGTTCGAGGTCGTCTTCCAATTCGATCGACATCCGGACGATTCCGAGGAAGAGGTCGAGCTGACCAAAGATCAGAAGAAGATCCTCCCGTTCATTGATGGTGTCCGCACCGTCGACGAGATCATGAACGAGGCGGGACTGGTTGAGTTCGAGACCGGGAAGGCTTTTTACGGGCTCATCCAGGCCGGCTTCGTCAGTCGTGCCGGAGAACGGAGCACAGAAGCAGAGGCGGGGGGCGATGAATCGCTCCAGCAACACCTGAACGTCGGGGTCGCGTTCTATCGTTCAGGTATGATGGAGGACGCCACTCGGGAGTTCGAACAGGCACTTGAGATCGACCCTAAACAGGCTCGAGCGAACTTCATGCTTGGGTTGATGGCCTTCCGTGCTGGACGTCTCGACGAAGCGCTTCAGCACTTCGGATCCATGCCGGAGTCGCACCGTGAGGGGTATGCGGTACAGCGGAATCGGGCTCTCACGCTCGAGCTTCTGGGAAGGTATCCCGAAGCACTCGAAGCTCTCGATACGGCGAGCCTGTCAAAGCCCGATGACGCTGAACTGCATTTGGCCCGGGGGATTCTCTTCCTGAAGGCACGGGATGCCGCTCGGTCGCTCGACTCGCTGCGCCAGTACCGGACCTCTCCGACCATCAAGAAGCCGTCCGCGGCCTATTACGCATACACGATCCTAGCTTCTGCTGTGGCAGGGGACACCGACTATGCGGTTGCGGTGGGCAGAGAGGGAATGGGCCTCTACCCCGAGTCGGGTCCCGTCTTGGTCAACACGGGCGCCGTGCTCGAGCGGCGCGGTGAAGTAGAAGCCGCAGAGGCGCTCTACAAGCGAGCGGTCGCCGTTGCTCCAGTTCCGCCTCAAGCCCACAAGAATCTGGGTGACCAAGCTTACGCCCATGGAGATCACGAGGGCGCCCGTGTTCAGTACGAAAAGGCGGTGAAACTCTCGCCCCGTTTGGGTGATGACATCTACCTGCGGTTGGGCACGATGGCATACAAGTCCAACGACCGTGACGTGGCACTGCTTCTTTGGCGGCGAGCCTTGGGCCTGAACCCACACAACGATGCGGTTCGCTCCAACTTGGATATGATCTCCGGAGAGTGATGCCGCGCTGGTGTGTTCTGACCCTCTCGGCACTGGCGGCTGCGCTGGCCACTGGGCCGGCCTCCGCCCAGGAGATCTTTCCCGAACGCCTCGACGGCGAGGTGTACTCCGAGCGGGTCGGTGAGCGCGCCTCGGTCTTTTTCTCGAGGCAGGATTCCTTGGTCGCGATTGCGGTCCTGTCCTTCCTCGATGAACAGATACCGCTCCCCGGGCTTCCGGATTCCGTCCCTGGAGGGGTGCGTGCCTATTTGGCGCACACACCCGCGGCGTTCGATGAGTTGACCGGGGGGACCGTGCCCGAGTGGCGAGCCGGGGTGGCGATTCCTTCACTCGGTGTAGTGGTGGTGCCCACCGGTGAGGGCATGAGCATCTTGGATGTTGACGGCCGACGCACGCTCAGACACGAATGGGCTCACCTGGGCCTGAGCGACGCGATCGGCGGGATGCGCTCCCCGCGCTGGTTTACGGAAGGGTATGCTCAGTGGGCGTCAGTGGGGTTTGACGCGAGTGAGGCATGGAAACTGAGGGTGTTGATGGCAATGGGGCGGACACCCCCGATGGACTCACTCACCTTGAGATGGCCGACGAATCGTGCTCAGGCGGAGATCGCATACTTGCTGTCGGCGAGTGCGGTCACCTACTTGCTCGAAGGCAGCGGTGAACGAGGCCTTGAGATTTTTGTGGAACGATGGCGGACCGACCGTTCGTTCGAGTCCGCATTCCGGAAGACGTTCGGGGTTACAACAGCCCGCTTTGAAGAGGATTGGTCCAAACACGTGAAGAGCCGCTACGGCTGGCTCTTTGTCTTGAGTCACTCGGCAGTGTTTTGGGGCTTGATGGCATTGGTCTTGCTTTTCATAGTGAGCATTCGGCGAGGCCGCGGTAGAGAGCACATGGCGCGCCTTAGAGCGGGTGAGCCACCGGATCGCCCCGCGTACTGGATGGGTGTGGAAGACGAAGGTGGACCCGAAGACCCCCCGCACGGGGTATATGAGAAACCATGAGCCAACGGATATTGGTCGTCGACGACGACACGGATGCCCTCGAGGTCTACAAGACGAGGCTGACGCATGCGGGTTTCGAGGTGGAGACCGCCGAGAGCGCGGAAAAAGCCCTCGGGCGTCTCAAGGCGTTTGACCCGACCCTGATCATCACGGATGTGCGCATGTCCGGCATGACTGGGCTCGAACTGTTGGACAAGGTCCGGACAGCCACAGAAGGTGTCGATGTGGTCGTGATGACCGGACACGACGACATGGAGACGGCAGTATCTGCGATGAAGTCGGGCGCGTTCGACTTCCTGGTGAAGCCGGTAGACCCTAAGGCGCTGCAAGGCATCGCCGAGCGGTGCTTCCGCGAGCAGGACCTCGCCGCGGACACTCCCGAGATGGACGATCCGGACGGGGAAGGCGCGCTTCCGCAGGGCAAGCTCGTCGGGCGCGATCCGAGCATGATCGAGATCTACAAGACGATCGGGGTCTTGGCGCGGAATCGGGCGACCGTTTTGGTGAGGGGAGAGACCGGCACAGGAAAGGAAGTCATCGCGCGAGCGGTGCATGAACACTCAGCGCATTCGACTGAACCGTTTATTGCCGTGAACTGTACTGCGCTCACAGACACTCTTCTCGAGTCGGAGCTCTTCGGGCACGTGAAGGGTGCTTTCACCGGGGCTGTCGGGTCACGGAAGGGGTACTTCGAACTCGCGAGCAAGGGGACCATCTTCTTGGACGAAATCGGGGACACGAGTCCCGATTTCCAAACCAAGCTCCTCCGGGTGCTTCAGGAGCGACAGTTCTATCCGGTAGGGGGGGAAGAGCCTCGCACCACTCAAGCCCGAGTCATCGCGGCGACGCACCAGCCGATGGAAGATCTCATTCGTGAGGGTACCTTCCGCGAGGATCTGTACTTCCGCTTGAAGGTCGTGGAGATCTCGGTCCCGCCGCTTCGGGAGAGACCCGCTGACATCGAGGTCATGGCCAATGCCCTGCTTGGACGGATTCGCGAGGAGACGCATCGCGATGTTCGCCGGATCTCGGACGACGCAGTGGCCATGCTGACCGAATACGAATGGCCGGGTAATGTACGCGAGCTCGAAAACGCTCTCATGCGCGCGGCGATCGTTGCTCGTGGGACCGTGATTGGCCCGGATCACTTCGTGCTCGGTGACTCGCGTCCGGTGGGAGACAGCGAAGACCTCTCGATGGCCACGGCCATGGCGCAGCATTCGCGCCGTGTGCTTGAACGAACCGACGGTGATCGGAAGGCTGCTGCGAAGCTCTTAGGGATCACTCAGAAGGAACTGGATTCGCACAGTAAGTAGTTCGACTCACCGGGCGGCAACCGTTGCGACGGCCCGCTGACATCTAACGGTCGTGCTGTACCGAGTCCAAGATTCCGATTAACATTCGCGCCATGTCAAAGAAGAACGAGAAAGCCAACCGCGGGCAGCAGGCTGCACTGAAGTTCACCAAGGTCAATGCGATCCTTGGAGCGGCCGGTGTCGCTTGCCTTGCGCTTGGATACGGCTTGCTCGCGCAGGGATCGATTACTGCCGCGCCGTTGCTCCTCGTGTTGGCATATGTTGTCCTGATTCCGATGGCGATTATCAAGTAGCTCGCCGGTGGATGCGTGGATGGACAGACGCCTCGGCATATCCCGTGGACCTGATGGCGAGCTCGTGCAAACCGACGAGCCGCCTAAAGGTCTGAAAGACCCGCGTCCCAGGTAGAGGGCTCAGGCTCTCTCTGCTGTTGCGCCTGATCCTGCCGCACAGTGACACAATCGGAAAGAAGCTCCGGCGTGACTCCCATGGATCATCGTGAGGGGTTGGTGTTGTTGTTGGGGCTGCCGTTTCCTATTCCACCGCCACTGACGCTGAACCTATAAACAGTGTTCTGCTCGGGTACTTGTTAATCTCTGGAGTTAGCAAGATCTCCGGCCGAAGGCTATGCTCTACCGATACTATTAGCCCAAGGACAACAAATGAGAACTATCAAACTACCACTGCTCGTTGGGGGCCTGTTGAGCGTGGCGGCGTGTGCCCAGCCTGCCGCAGAAATGACCACTGATGAGAACCAGGGTCTATATGGAGGATGGATCGTCTCAGAATGGGTCATGCCAGAGGCGGAAGTAGTCGCTATGCCTGCGGAACAGGGCTTATTCTTGTTCACGGAGTCTGGTCACTACAGCATGATGTGGGTTCCGTCCACAGACCGCTCCCATTTACCAACGTCTAACAGCGAACCAACAGACGCACAGTTAGCGGAAGCATACATGAGCTTTGTTGCTAACTCGGGCCGCTACACGGTGACAAATGGTGTGATCACCTATGAGGCTTCTCTAGCCAGAGATGCAGCGTACATGTCACGTTTCGAGCCGTTGGGTGGCGAAGGAAATGCTCGTAGTATGAGTTATACCCTGAACGAAGATGGTACGCTTACTATAGAATTTATGTCTGGAGATGAGTACAGCTCTGGTGTGATGGCAACACTTAGAAGACCTGTAGATCTTGATCCTTACTACATGGATGAGTCGGAAGGGGAACACAATTGAGTGCTGCGTGACGTGCCCCCCACTTCGGTACCACGCCTTATGTTAGACGTTGGGCCATCGGAGGACCTTGGAGTACTGGCATCCGAAGGAACCAAATTGATGGCTTAATCGCCTCCGGGGCCGCGGGGTGGACCGGCCCCAGGCGCTGGTGGTCGGACGGTATTGTACAGCCGCCGCCCCCCCGTGGCACCCAGCCACACCGCGCTATCCACTGTTCTGCGCGTCCTGAGGTGCGGGTCTGAGAGGTGCGGGGCAGAATCATGGCATGAAGAGAACCCTGCTGTTCGCGCTCGCTCTAGCAGCCACTCCCTGTTGGGAGTGCTGCATCGGTTTCCTGTGAGGGCCCTTCAGCAGAGTCACCAGTGGAGGATGTGCGTCCCTGCGCCGAACAGGGCAACGCCAGTGCTCAGGCTGGCCTCGGGCTCATGTACGCCAGCGGTATGGGCGTGCCCGAGGATCTTGTTCTCGCGCACATGTGGCTCAACCTCGCGGCTGCGCGGGGAAAGAGATCGTGAATGAGACCGCGAGAGAACTGGAGGATCTCACCGAGGCTCGGATGACCCGTGACCAAATCGCGGAGGCCCAGCGCTTATCGCGGGAGTGGATCGAAGCGCATCGTTAGAGCCCGAGTGGAGCGAACGTGGCACTCGCGTTAGAATTGCCCTTCGTTCACCGTATAACGTGAGTGAAGTTCCAGACTGAGGCTGAGGTGACTTATTGGTGACTCGGCTTCCTGCGGGATCTGGAAACTGTTAGGGCGCTTAGCTCAGCTTGGTTAGAGCACCTGCTTTACACGCAGGGGGTCGGGGGTTCGAGTCCCTCAGCGCCCACTTGGGCTTTGATG